>DASPGK010000438.1:0-17919 GCA_035620655.1 Candidatus Krumholzibacteriia bacterium | reverse complement strand
CGGCGGATGCTCAAGATCCGCGTCGCGCAGAATTGGATCGCGGAGTTTCGCAGCCAGGGAAGCGCGAAGAAGGACTAGCGGACTACGATTCCTGCGCCGACGGCGCGGTGAGATAGGTCTCGAACCACTCCTCTGTGGCCTTGATGGCGTTGTCGAGCGCGTCGCTCGCGATTCTCCCCTCGTCGTATCCGTACGTGTGTCCCGTCAGCAAGCGCAGGAGCTTCTTGTCCGCGCGAATCGTGGGCGTGTCGTAGAACTTGTACGAGTCCGCGACCGGCACGGTGGGATCGTGCTCGCCGTGCACGATCAGGTGCGGGATGGTGAGATGTTCGGCGCGATCGCCGACTGCGTACGCGTCGCGCTGCGCCTCGATGTCGTCGAGATAGGCTTCGCCCAACGCGAGCGCGGTTCCGCTCGCATAGTCGGTGAACGCGAGCTCGCCCTTGGTTCGCCACAGTTCTTTTTGACGCTCGGTATAATGGTCGGGGTGCGCGAGCGCGGACCAGGTGACCAGTGCGGCGATCCCCGGGTCGTCGAGCGCGGTCAGAATCGAGATGACGCCGCCGCGGCTGTGTCCCCACAGGCCGATCGCGGGATCCGCGAGCCCCAACAGAAACGTGCCGCCCATCGGGTCGCGCAACCACGTCAACACGTGCGTGAGGTCGTCTAGCTCACGCGCGATCGTGTTGGCGCGGAACAACTCCGGCGCCACGAAGCCCTCCGCGATCTCTTCGACCACGGATCCGTCGGCGGGCACGTGGCCGTTGTGCGAAAAATCGATGACGAGCACGCCGAAGCCCTTGAACTGCAGCCGGGTCGCGACGATGGGAATGAATCCCCAGCGCCGGTGGCCCTTGAAGCCGTGCGACATGACGATGACGCGGTCGACGTTGCCGTGGTCGGTGCCGTTGGGCGCGTACCAATCGGCGACGACCGGGTGCGCGTCGCGCGTGGGAATGCCGATGACGGGGGTGGGCTGCATGGCGTTGGTGCCGGGACGTACGAGCTACGATAGGCAATTCGGTTGCGCAATGCAAGCCGCGCGACTATTATGGAGCCCATCCTATGGTCATCCCTCGTTCGAATGGAAACGCGGGCGGCGCGTCCGTCCTGCTCGCCCCCTTGTGCGGTGTCACCACGGCGCCGTTTCGGCGTATTTGTTTGGAGCACGGCGCCGACATGGTGGTCACCGAGATGATCAGCTCCGAAGCGATGACGCGCGGCAAAGCGGAAGACTGTAAGGCCATCCGCGGGCTCGACATCAACCAAGGCCCGCTCTCCATCCAAATCTTCGGCGGCGACCCCGTGCGCATGGGCGAGACGGCCGCGCGGCTCTCCGAACTGCAGCCCGTCTTCCTCGACATGAACTTCGGCTGCCCGGTGAAAAAGATCGTCAACGGCAACGGCGGCTCGGCGGTCCTCAAGGATATCGATCTGCTCGGCCGCATTTGTCGTGAAGTGGTGCGTCGCAGCTCGGTACCGGTGTCGGCCAAGATTCGCGCGGGCTGGGACAAACCCACGGGCGAACGCGTGCGCGAGTACGCGACCGTGATCGAGGACGCCGGCGTGTCGATGCTCTCGCTCCACGCGCGCACCCGCTCGCAAGGCTTCTCGGGGGTCGCCAACTGGGACTTGATCGCGGAGGCCAAGCGCGCCGTGTCGATCCCGGTGGTCGGCAACGGCGACGTGCGCAGCGCCGCCGACGTGTTGCGTATGCGCGAGCACACGGGCTGCGACGCCGTCATGATCGGCCGCGCCGCCATCGGCAACCCGTGGGTCTTCGACGAAGTGAAGACGCGGCTCGCAGGCGAAGACTACACGCAGCCGACACCGCGCGAGCGCGTCGACACCATGCTGCGCCACGTGCGCGAGGCGGTCCGCATCGACGGCGAGCCGGGCGGTGTGGTCGCGATGCGAAAGGTCTTGGCGGCGTACTTGAAGCGGCTTCCCAACGCGCGTACCCTGCGCGGCCGCCTGATGACGGTCAAGCTGCTCGCCGAATTGGAAGACGTGATGAGCGCCTACCTGGCCGAAGCGGGTCCGCTCGCCGACGTGCCCTGCGGCGGCGAGGTGAGCGTCGAAGAGTTCGCCTCCGAGTGCTGACCCTCCATAGTGCCACCGTCACTTTCGAAGGCGCGCGACACCCCGCGCTGGACCGCGTCTCACTACAAATCGAAGACGGATCGTGGACGGCCATCGTCGGCGCCAACGGCTCCGGCAAGTCCACCTTGCTGGGCGCGCTCGCGGGCTTGGTGTCGCTGCGCTCCGGCACGCTCGAGCGCAGTGGTACGGCGCGCGTCGCACTCCTCCAGCAAGACGCCGACAACCAGCTCGTCGCGACCAGCGTTCGCCACGAGTTAGCCCTCTCGGTTCCCGTCGACGTCGCCGCCGATGAACGCGCCGCGCGCATCGAAGCCGCCATCGACCGCTTCGACTTGGCACACCCGCTCGATCGCAATCCCCACCGGCTCTCCGGCGGCGAAAAGCAGCGCCTCGCGTGCGCGACCGCCTGGCTCGAAGCGCCCGACGTTCTTCTCTTGGACGAACCCCTCGCCTTCCTGGACGCCGACGCGCGCGCGCGCGTGATCGACTTCGTGCGTGAGGCCCACGCACGCGGGGTTACGGTGGTGTGGGCGACGCCGGATGACGACGCCGGATTCGCGCGCGAGGTGGTGACCTTGGACGCGGGACGTGTTGTCAATCGAGCGCCAAAGGCTGCGCCGGCCGTCGTAGAGAGGCCGGCCCGCGCCGCGCTTGCGCGCGGCGAGGCCGTGCTCACGATCCAGCGCGCTTCGTTCGGGTACGACGGCCGCACCGTGCTCGAGTCGACGGACCTCGAAGTCGCAAAGGGGGAGTGCGTCGGCGTCGTCGGCCGCAACAGTTCGGGCAAGTCGACGCTGCTCGCATTGGCGGGCGGGGCGCTGACACCGGCATCCGGTAGGGTGGTGCGATCGCCCGCCACCGGCAGCGTGTTGTACCTGCCGCAGACTCCGGAGCGCATGTTTTTCGCCGAGACGGTGCGCGAGGAGATCGCGTTCGGCGTCAAGCACCTGCCCGCGCGCCGCGGCCAGGCCTCGAAACCCGTCGACGCGATCATCGGCGAGAGTCTGCGCGCGGTAGGCTTCGACCCCGCGGAGATGATAGCGCGCTCGCCCTTCGAGCTGAGCTTCGGCGAGATGCGCCGCGTCGCCTTCGCGATCGCGCACGCCATCGCCCCCGATCTGCTCCTGCTCGACGAGCCCGCATCGTGCCTCGACCGCGCGGGCCGCGACGTGCTCGCCGCCCTGGTCGCCTCGCGCCTCGAGGCCGGCGCCGCCGTCGTCGTCGCCTCCCACGATCGCACCCACCTCGACGGCCTCTGCGACCGCGTCCTCGTCCTGGAGGACGGGCGACTCAGCTAAGCTCCCACGCTGCGCGGCGGGTCCTGTCACCGGTCACCCCGCCGCCTGGCGCGGCGGGGGCCCCACCGGCGCCACCCGCCGCGGGACGCTCGGAGCCCGCCGGGCAGCGTCCGCCGGTTTAGGCTCCCGTTGACGCGCGGGGCCGCCGACCGGTACTATCCAGCCTTACCTCAGGAGGAGGGAACACGTGGATTATCAATCATTTGGCGCCGTCGCGCGCCTGCTCGCCGTGGCGAGCATTTTTGTGACCGTCGTCAACGCGATCTGGCGCCACGGCGACATCGACCTGACCGGGCGTCACGCCAACATGCGGACCATCTATCTGCGCTCGATCGTGCTGGGCGTCATCGTCGCCGCACTCGCGCGGATCAACGTGGTCGCGATGCTCCGCGACCAAGCGGCGTTCGACGGCTGGCTGGTATTTCCCCAGATGGACCTCGTCGACGACATCGTCGGCGTGCTCGTGACCGGCGTCGTCATTGCATTCCTGTCCAAGCTCTGGAACGACCTCTTCGACGTGCTCTACGAGTTCAAGCGCTTCCTGCGCGGGAAGGCCAATGCGCTCCGGCCCGACGAAGGATCCTCGCGCATGCGAGACCGCGAAGGTCGCGACGGCCGAGACGGCCGCGATCGCGATCGCGACCGCGACATGCGCCGGGGTCGTCGCGGCGGCTCGCGCGGCGGGCGTCCCATGGGCGGGCCCGGGGGCGGTGACCGCGACAACGATCGCTTCCGCGATCGGGACCGCGACCGCGGCGATCGTCCCGAGCGTCCGGAGCGCCCCGATCGCGATATTCGGCGTCCCGAGATACCGAGGGAGCCCGGTGGCAACCCTTGATCGCTTTCGCCTGCTGGGAAGAAGCGGGCTTCGCGTATCGCCGTTGTGCCTCGGCACGATGACGTTCGGGACCGAGTGGGGTTGGGGGGCCGACAAGGAAGAGTCGCGCAGCGTCTTCGACGGCTACGTCGAAGCGGGCGGCAACTTCATCGACACCGCCGATTACTACACCGGCGGCACCAGCGAATCGTGGCTCGGCGAGTTCACGCAGGGTCGTCGCGATTCGTTGGTATTGGCCACCAAGTACACGATGTGCACCACCCCCGGCGACCCCAACGCCGGGGGCTCGCACCGCAAGAACCTGGTCCAATCGCTCGACGCGAGCTTGAAGCGCCTGCGCACCGACCGCATCGACCTGTTGTGGGTGCACGCGTGGGACGCCACCGTCCCCATCGAAGAGACCATGCGCGCGCTCGACGACGTCGTGCGCGCGGGCCGGGTGCTCTACGTGGGCGTGTCGAATTGGCCCGCGTGGACGACCGCGCGCGCCAGCGCGCTCGCCGAGCTGCGCGGGTGGACGCCGTTGGTCGGCAACCAGGTGCAGTATTCGCTCGTCGAGCGATCCATCGAGCGCGAAATTCTACCCGTGAGCCGGGAACTGGGCCTGGGTGTCACCCCGTGGTCGCCCCTGGGCGGTGGGATTCTCTCGGGCAAGTACGCGCGCACGGGCAGCAAGGCCGAACTGGACCAGAGCCTGCGCCGCGATTCCAACCAACGGCGCGTCAACGAGCGCAACCTTGCCATCGTCGCCGCGCTCGAAGGCGTGGCGAAGGAAGTCGGGCGCTCGAGCGCGCAAGTTGCAATTCGCTGGCTCGTGCAGAAGCCGGGTGTGGCCAGCGTCATCCTGGGCGCGCGCACGCGGATTCAACTCGACGACAACCTGCAAGCGGCCACCTTCGAACTATCGCCCGAGCACATGACGCGCCTCGACGACGCCGGCAAGATCGAGCTCGGCTATCCCTACGACTACCTGCGCAGTCCGACCATCCTCAAGTTCATGTACGGAGGCGCGCAGATCGAGTAACCGCGTTCCCGCCATGTCCCGAACCATCCCGGCCATCGCGTCGCTCCTCGCGCTGCTTCTCCTAACGCCGGCCCCCGTCGCCCAGCGTCGCGACCCCCCGCGCACGCCGGCCGACTCGTTGGCGGCCCGCGTCGAACCCCTGTTCGTCGCCGCGCAGTACGATTCGATCCTCGCCATCGCCGCCCTCTACGTTCGCCGCGCCGAGGCGACCGACGACTCGCTCCTCTTGGGCCGCGCCGTCGCGCAGCGCGGCCGCATATCGCTCCTGCGAGGCGCGCGCGCCGACGCCGAACGCGACATCGACTTCTGCATCCGAGTCGCCGAATCGGTCCGCGACACCACCGGGCTCATGTCCGCGGTGCACTTCAAGGGGTTCGTCTATCGAAGCCAGGGCAACCGCGACGCGGCCATGGCGTGCTTCCAGCGCCGGCTCGCCCTCGCCCTGGCCGCGCACGCACCCGTCGACGAGGGCTGGGCGCGCTCGAGCATGGGCCTCGAGTACCACCTCAGGGGCGACCAGAGCCAAGCGCGCGACAACTTCACGCGCTCGATCGAGCTCGCGCGCGCGTCGGATGTGCGCAGCCTCGAGATCACGTCCCTGATCGGATTGGGTCGCGTGTTGAGTGCGATCGGCGAAGAGACCGACGCCGTGCGCTGTTACCAGCGCGCGTGGGTGGTGGCGCGCGAGATCGGGGACAAGGTCAACGAGATGTGGGCGACTAACAACCTCGGGGTACTCGAGGAGACCCGCGGCGACTTGAGCCGCGCGTCGCAGTACCAGCAGCGCGCGTACGAGCTGGCGCGCGAGCTCAAGCAGCCGTACGCGATCGTCGTTCCCGCCACCAATCTCGCCGATCGCGCTGCCGAGCTCGGCGATTACGAGACCGCCGAGGCGATCCTGCGCGAGATGCGCGAGATGTGCAGCACGCAGGGTGCCGAGACCTACCTGCCGATGATCGATTTCCGCCTCGCGGAGCTCCAGCTCGACCAGGGCAGGTCCCGCGCCGCCGGTGCGTCGCTGCGCCGGCTGCTCGCGCACCCCGAACGCCTCGAGCCCCAGCACCGAGACTTTGCCGTGCTCGATATGGCGCGCATCCTGGTCCGGAGCGATAGCACGGATGCGGCCGTCGAACTCATCTCGTCGCGCCTCGACCGCGCCGACCAGCCCGCGTTCAGCGATTTCACGATCTACGCCAACATGGCGTTATCGTCGATCTTCCTCGAAGTAGGCGACGCCGGCCGCGCGCTGGCTCACGCGTCGGCGGCGCGCGAGAATGCGCAACACGCCGGGCGCCGCCGCACGGTGATCGGCGCGATGCTGCGCGAGAGCGTGTGTCTTCGCGCTCTGAACCGCGGAGCCGAAGCCGAGCGGACCTTCCACGCCGCGCTCGACAGTATCGAGGCGTTTCGCGGCGGCATCAGCACGGCGGAGTGGCGCGAGGTGTACGGGCAGGGGGTGTCGCGCGGCGTCGTCGATGCCGGACGCGTGCTTCTGTCGTTTCCGGAGGCGTCCGCGCAGGCCTCGCGCAACGGGGCGTTTTTCGACGCGATGCAGCGCGTCAAGACGCGGGCGCTGCTCGATCGCATCACCGAGCCGCGCTTCGGGGCCGACGAGATCGAGGATCGCTGGTCCCGCCGGGTCGCCACGCTCGCCGACGTGCAGGCCGTTCTCCAGCCGGGCGAGGCGCTGCTCGATTTCTTCGTGGGGTCGCAGGAGTCGCATCTCGCCGCGGTCACGGCGGACTCGCTGCGCGTGGTGACGCTACCGAGTCCCGATTCACCCCTGGCCGAGCGGGTTCGCTTGTTTCGAACTCTGCTGGCCAGCGAAGACCCGGATCTGCGCGGCCAGTATCCCGCCGAGCGAATGACGGCCCTGCAGCGCGCGCTCGGTCGCGACGTCCTGGGCGCGGTGGGCGACATCATCGAGTCGTCCACACGGGTATTCACCGCACCCGACGATTACTTTGCCGCCATCCCGTTCGGGATTCTCATCACCGACGACGGCGACTCGCCGCTCATGGCCCGATGCGACATCGTCCAGGTTCCTTCCGCGAGCGTGCTCGTACTCCAGCGTTCGATTCGGCGCTCCGAGTGCGTGAGCAATCCCAATTTGGTTGCCATCGCGTCGGGCGAGCCGCGCCTGGCGGGCGCGCGCGACGAAGTCCGGGCCCTGGCGCGCCGGTACGGCGACGTCGAAGAGGTCACCAACCTTGCCGGCGCGGAATCCTTTCAGCAGGCGACCCAAGGGTGCGACGTGCTGCACGTCGCGGCCCACGCGCTGGTGGTCGACCGCTCGCCGTGGGAGTCCGGCATCCGGCTCGCAAGCGGACCCGCGGGGGCGATCGGCGTGCCGCACGACGAGATGCGCGCCGCCGCCGCGTCGACCGATATCCTGCCCGCCGCCGATTCGCTCTTGGTGGCCCGGACCTTCCAGGCCGATCCCTACGTGCGCGCCTGGCAGATCGCGCAGCTTTCGCTCCCGGCCAAACTCGCCGTGCTCTCCGCGTGCGAGACCGCGGGCGGCCGCGTCACCAGCGGCGAAGGCACCCTCGGCATCACGGCGGCGTTCTTGAGCGCGGGCGTTCCAGTGGTCGTATCGAGCTTGTGGGCGATCGACGACCGCGTCACCACCGACATCATGCGCGCGTTCTACCGGTACCTCTCCCGCGGGGAGCCGGTGGCGACCGCGCTGCGACACGCCCAGCTCGATCTCGCCCGCTCGCGCCGGACCGCGCACCCGTTTTTCTGGGCCGGTTTCACCGTCGTCGGTGACGGCTCGATGGTAGTTGAGATCGAGGAACGTCGCGGGCGGAACCCCCCGGCACTCCTTGCCGGTTCCGCCGTGATGGTCCTTGCCGCCCTCGGCTGGGCGATCCGACGTCGACGCACCCCGGCGTCCGTGGGATAATTCCGCCTTCGACCCATTTCGTTTGTGACGAACGATGCCCCCTGCGTCTAAGCATACGTGGGACAAGACCGTCCCCGACGAGCAGCTGCTCCGGATCGCCCAGGGCGACGGCGACGTCGACCGGCGGCGCGCCGCCGCCACGGAACTGGTCCGTCGCTACCGCGACGCGGTCTATCTGTGGTGCTTCCGCTACACGCGGGACTCGGAGCGGGCGCTCGACCTCTCGCAGGACGTCCTCGCGGCGGTCTGGGAGAAGATCGGGACCTTCGAGGGACGGTCGAAGTTCTCGTCCTGGCTCTTCTCGGTGACCCGGAATCGGTGCATTGACGCGAGCCGGCGCGTCGATCTGCTGGCCGACGAGTTCGAGCTGGGCGAGGTGCCGGACCCGGCGCCGCTGCCGGACGCGGTGTTCGAGGACGAGCGCGACGAGGATTGGCTCCTGCGGACGATTCGCACGGAATTGGAGCCGCAAGAGCAGCAGGCAATCTGGCTGCGCTGCGTCGAACGACTGTCGGTCGACGACGTGACGCGCATCCTGGGGGTGGACGGGGCGTCGGGGGCGCGCGCGGTGTTGCAGCGCGCCCGACGCAAGCTGCGCGCGGCGATCGATCGCCGCGAGAGCGGGTAGTACCAATCGGAGGGAGGAACGTCGAGTGGAAGCGCACTGTATCGACGTTGAGAGAATAGGCGATATCACCGACTTGCCGGCGAATCATCCGGATCGTCGCCACGCGGAGACGTGTCCGCGGTGCCGGAGTCTGGTCGAGTCGTACCTTGAGTTCATGAAGTCGGACGCGGCCGCCGGCTCGGGCGTCGAGAAGGCGCGCCCGGTGCTCGACGCCCGCATCCGCGAAGGCGCCCAACGCTGGATCCCGGCGGATGCGCGCGCCTCGCGACTGTCGTCGCGTGCTCCGTGGTGGCGCGGGTTCCTGAAACCCGCGCCCATGCTGGCGGGCGCGGCCGCCGTGGTGGTCGCGGCCGTGGTCCTGTGGAACGCGCGCGGGCCGGAAGAAGCGGTGTTGCGCGACGACGCGCCGGTATCGTCGCCGGCGTTTTCGCTCGCGCCGGCGCGCGTCGAAGACGGGAGCATTCGGCTCTCGTGGACAGCGATGCCCGGTGCCGACGCCTACGAAGTTCGCATCTACGGCCCCGACCTGAGCGAGATCTACCGGCACCCCGCGACGCCGGAGACTTCGGCGGAGGTAACGCGCTCCGCGCTGCCCGCCGACCTCCCGTCCACGCTCGACCTGACCTGGCGCGTCTACGCGCTCTCGGGCGGCGACGTGATCGAAGCCTCCGCGCCGGGGTCGATTCGGACGCCGTAGAGCGTTGGTATCGGCGCTTGGCGATGCACGCGCACTGCCTTAGCATGACGGTGTGCGAATCCTCCGCGCGTCGTTCATTGTCGCCACCCTCGCGCTCGCGACGTCGGGCGCGCGCGAGCCCGTTCGCGACCCTTTGGACGTCGCGACGGCGGCCGAGTTGGAAGAAGCCCTCTCCGGACCGCGCCACGACGCGGTGGTCCGCCTCGCCCCCGGTGTCTACCAGCTGACGCCCGAGAGTGCGATCGATTCGTCCTGCGGCAACTGCGCCGACCCCGATACGCTCGTTCCCATCACCGTGGGCCTCACGATCTCGGGCCGCAACCTGCGCATCGAAGGCCCGCGCGACGGCACGGCGACCATCGTCACGCGCGCGGGCTATGGGCTCTATTTCAAGGACTGCGCCGACTGCGAGCTGGAGCGGGTCACCCTCACCGGCGGCGAGCGCGACACGTCGGGTCTGGCGACGGATGCGGCCATCGTGGCAACACGCAGCTCGGTGACGATCGCGAACTGCGTCGTGCGCGACAACATCGGTTCGGCGGACCTGATTGCGAAGCACACGGTCGGCATCATGGGGGTCTGCGGCCGCGAGGGGTCGGATCTTACCATCGAGCGCTGCGAGATCCTTCGCAACTCGTGGGACGGTATTGCGCTGTATCGCGCCGCGCGTGCGACCATCTCGAACAATCTGATCGACGGTATCGACGGCGCCGGCGTGGAAGCGGGCGGCGGGCGCGGGGTCGCGATCGGCGTGACCTGGAACGGTGAGGCCACCATCGAGCGCAATCTGGTGCGAAAGTACTGGAAGGGAATCGGCGTCTTCGTCGACGCCGACGTCGTCGCGCGCGGCAACATCGTCGAAGGCATGCGCACGTGGGGGATCAGCGTGTGGGACGCGGACCAAGGACGCCCGCGCGCCGTGATCGAGCGCAACGTGGTCTACGACTGCGGCGCGTGCGGGGTAGCGATCACTCGCAAGGCCGCCTACGACGAAAACGAGCCGCGCGGGCGCCTCGTCACCAACATCGTGGTCCACACCGGCCAGAATTCCAAGTACGACGCCCCTGACTACTACTGTTACCAGTGCGCGCTTGCGCTCCACGCGGTTCCGGAGGAGTTTTCGATCCGCGGCAACGTGTTCTACGACAACCGCGAAGCGGACGGAGCGCCGTTCGATGAAGACACCACGCGCGAGATGTTCTGGCGCGAGCGCCGCGGGTGGGTGCGGACGTTTCGGAACACCGGAGCCGGTGTCGACGAACGAGTCAAGTTTCACGAAAGCGCATTCCTGACCGAATACCCGAGGTGGTGGGATTGATCGAGCGCCGTAAAGACGAGGTTCGCTATTTCGCCTTCGAGTCGCTGGTAACGCACGCGGGCGTGGACGCGGTCGTGACCACGCGCCACGGCGGCGAGAGCACGGGACCGTTCGCGACCATGAACTTGGGCGGGCGCACCGGTGACGATCGCGAGATCGTGCGACGCAACCGCGCGCGCGCCGCCTCCATCGTGGGCGCCGCGCCGGCGTGGCTCACCTTCGGGCGCCAGGTGCACGGCGCACGCGTCGCGGTGGTCGGCAACGCCGAGCGCGGCGCGGTCTTCGACGACACCGACGCGCTGGTGACCAACGCGGCCCTGGTTCCGCTCGTCATTCTCACCGCCGACTGCGCGGCGATCGTGTTGTTCGACCCGGTACGCCGCGCGGTCGGGATCGCACACGCCGGCTGGCGCGGCACCGTCGCCCGCGTGGCCGCGCGCACCGTGGAGACCATGGGCGACGCGTTCGGGTCGAAGCCGGAAGACCTCGTGGCCGGCATCGGCCCCTCGATCGGGCCCTGCTGCTACGAAGTGGGAAGCGAGGTGATCGACGCCGTCGCCGCGGAGTTCCCGGACCATGCCGACGAGCTGCTGGTGGAGCCCGAGATGGCGTCGGCGGGGAGCTTTCGCGCCTCGGTCAACGAGGAGAAAAAGCACTTCGATTTGTGGCGCGCGAACGAAGAGGTCTTGCGCGCGGCGGGCGTGCGCGAGGACACGATCGAGGTATCGCGCGTGTGCACCTCGTGTCGCACCGACCTGTTCTATTCGCACCGCGCGGAGAAAGGAAACACGGGACGCTTCGGCGGGATTGTGATGCTTCACGAGCCTGTGCTAGACTCGCGGCGTCCCTAACACCATGCGAGGTTCACGGATGCGCAGAGTACTCTGGGGCGCGACGAGCGCGCTGCTGCTTGGGGCCGGCGTCGCCGTCGCGACGCAAACCCAGCCCGACGTCCAGGTCAAGACCATCCCGGTGGCGGGCTCCGTCTACATGCTCGAAGGCCAGGGCGGCAACATCGGGGCGTGCGTGGGCCCCGACGGCATCCTCATCGTCGACGATCAATACGAGCGCATGGCCGACGCGGTGCGCGCGGCGCTCACCGCGCTCAACCCGGGCCCCCTGAAGTTCATCTTGAACACGCACTACCACGGCGATCACGTGGGCGGGAACGAGATCTTCGGCAAGGAGGGCACGATCATCGCGCACGAGAACGTGCGCAACCGCGTCACGGTTCCGCAGCAGCGCGGCGAGCGCACGGTCGAGCCGCTCGACCCCTCGGGCTGGCCGGTGGTGACCTTCCTAGACAAGGTCAAAGTCCACTTCAACGGTGAAGACATCCAGTTCATCCACCTCCCGGCCGGGCACACCGACGGCGACGGTATCGTGTTCTTCCCCAAGTCCAACGTGATCCACATGGGCGATCTACTGTTCTCGGGGCGTTTTCCCCGCGTCGACGTCGAAGGCGGCGGGTCGGTGGACGGCTACCTGAAGAACCTCGACTGGGTGTCCCTCAACCTCCCCAAGGACGCCAAGGTGATCCCCGGCCACGGGCCGCTCTCCACCATGGACGACGTGCGCGCCGCGGCCGGAATGATCCGTGAGACGAGCGAGTACGTAAAGAAGCTCATCGCGGAGAAGAAGGGTTTGGACGAGATCAAGAAGGCCGGTCTGCCCGAGAAGTTCAAGTCGTTCGACTGGCAATTCATCACGACCGACCGTTGGATCGAAACCCTCTACGCCGCATATTCCAAGTAGGAGTCACGCATGCCGGAGTCGCAGATCGACGTCGCGCCGTACTACAACCAAGGGCTTTCGTGGAAGCAGTTCGTCGACTCGGCGGGCGAGCACGCGTCGCGCATGCGCGCGTTCTACGACGCCTTCGACTTCGACGAGGACGTGCTCTCGTTCTTCAACGGACGCACGCCCCTGCAAGTGCTCGCGATCGCGGAGCCGTGGTGCCCCGACGTGATCCAGAACCTGGCCGTGGCGGCGCGCATTTCCGACGAAGTGCCGGGCATGGAATTGAGCATCGCGCTGCGCGACCAGAGCCCCGAGCTCATGGCGGAGTACGCGACCGGCGGCAAGCACCGCATCCCGGTGATCGCGTTCTTCGATATGACCTTTCGCGAGCTGGCGCGCTGGTCCGGGCGCTGCAAGAAGGCGGACGCGTGGATCTTCGCCGAGGTCTTGAAGGGCACGCGCGACGTGACGTCGCTCAAGGGCGCGCCGGCGAAAGAGTTCAACGACGAGTACGACCGTCGCTATCGCGAGGTGTACGTATGGGACACGATCGGCGAGTGGCAGCACTTGCTTGAGGATCAGGAGTACTAGATCGGCATGCGCAATGAGTGGATCGCAGTCGCGTCGTTCAGCCAGCCCGTCGAGGCGCACCTCGCTCGCACCAAGCTCGAGTCCGAGGGCATTCCGTGCCTGGTCGGCGACGAGCACCTCGTGCGCGTCGACTGGTTCTTGTCCAACGCGGTGGGCGGGGTCAAGCTGATGGTCCCGCGCTCCGAATTCGAGCGAGCGCGCGACGCACTGCGCCCGCGCCCGCGCCTGGTGGTGGTGTCGGATCGAGGCGAGCCGGCGGACGGCGAGATGATCTGCCCGCGCTGCCGCAGCGACGACGTCTACTACAGCCGCTACAACCTCCGCGTAGCCGGCGTGTTCATCTTGTTGCTGGGGTTCTTGATTCCATGGCGCGACCGCCGCTGGGCGTGCACGCAGTGCGGCTACCAATGGAAGGAGGCGTCCCGTGGCAAATGAACGCATGACGAGCGCTCCGGAGCTTTCGGGCGAATTCGTGGCGGCGTCCTACAAGCAGACCGCGATCGTCGCGGGAGCCATCGCCACCTCGCTGGTGATGTACGCGATCGTGGCCGAGATCATCTCCCGGTCGGCGACGACCGGCGAGCCGCCCGCTTTCCTGGGAACGCTGCGCGTCGCCTTGTTCGTCGTCGCGGGTGCCGCCATCTTCATGACCACGATCGTCAAGGGCATCATGCTGCGCAACGCGCCCGCCGACGCGGCCAGCCGCCTGGCTCGCCTGCGCACCGCCACCATCGCCTCCATGGCGGTGGCCGAGCTGCCCGCCACGGCGGGCTTCGTGCTCGTCGCACTGGGGAGCGCGCGCGCCGACTTCTACATGCTCCTCGCCATCTCGGCCTACATGATGGTGCGCCACTTCCCACGCCGCGGACCCTGGGACGAGTACGTGCGGCGCGGCAGCACGAGCGCCGTTCGCTGATCCATGATCGATTTCGATCGCATCGACGTAATCAGTTTTGACTGCTACGGCACGCTGATCGACTGGGAATCGGGCATTCTGGGAGCGCTGGCGTCGTTTCGCTCCGAGTACCGCGACCGCGCCAGCGACGACGAGCTGCTCGAGCAATACGCGTCGCTGGAGTCGGTCATGGAGAGCGGCGAGTACATCCCGTACCGCGACGTGCTGCGCGGCGTGATGCGGGGGTTCGCGCGCCGCTTCTCGGTGCCCGAAGAGCGACTCGACCCCGACCTGCTTTTGAACTCGCTGCCGAGCTGGCGGCCGTTTCCCGACACGGTGGAATCGCTGCGCCGCTTGAAGCAGCAGTACAAGCTGGCCGTCATCTCCAACACCGACGACGACCTCTTCGCCCAGACCGCGCGCGCGCTCGAGGTGCCGTTCGATTTCGTCGTCACCGCCGAGCAAGTGCGCGCGTACAAACCATCCCCGCGCAACTTCGCACACGCGCTCGAGGTGTTCGGGATCGCGAAGGAACGCCTGCTGCACGCGGCGCAGAGCCGCTATCACGACGTCGCGCCCGCGCGCTCTCTCGGGGTTGCCACGGTATGGGTCAATCGCCGGGCCGGTAAGCAGGGTGAGGGCGCGACGGCCCTGTCGAGTGCGGTGCCCGACCTCGAAGTCCCGGACCTGCGAACCCTGGCCGATCGCGCGGCGAAGTCCTCTTAGAACTGTCCACAAAAAAGACGCCCGCGGCAACCGCCGCGGGCGCTTGGGTCGAGGGGGTCGTCGTCGAGCTTACTGGCGATACATCGCTTTGATATGACCCCACGAGCATTGCTCGGTGGCGACCGTCGACTGCTCCGCGATGAACACCCAGTCGCGCGAGCCGTTGACGTCGCCGGGCTTGAGCCAGCCGGCCGCCGACCAAATCGACGGGTCGTTGGCGACCGTCGAGTTGCCCTTGGAGTCCCAGTCGTTGTCGAAGTTGAACGAGCAGCCTTCGTCGTCGGCCTTGTCGGTGAAGGCGAACACTTGATTGCCGCCCCAGCCGTCGAGCGAGATCGTGCCCGCGTTGAGCGCGCTCTCGGCGATGACGTGCAGGTCGTTGCCGGCCGCACCCGCGCAGTTGTCGCGCACCGAGACGTTCGCGTTGTAGGTGAAGTCGATGTCGATCCACCCGCGGTTGGCCACGTCCCAGCTCCCGCCGATGTCCTTGCCGCCAAACGCGCGCCCGAAGATGCGGATGGTGCCCAGCACGTCGTCGTGCGTCAGCGTGACGCCGGCCGAGCCGCTGCCGTCCACATAGTCGAAGCTGAACGTGTAGCGGCCGTTGTCGAGAAGGAAATCGACCCGCAACCCGTACGGCGGCGGAATGATCTGGCCGTTCGGATGGTCGTGGCAGTTATAGACGGTGAGTCCCGCGGCGGCCGGGAGGGCCGAGGCAGCGAGCACCATAAAAGAAAGAAGCACAGCCCTTAACCGTCGACTCATGGATCGACCTCACAGGTTCGGGTTCAATGCGAAGCGGGTCTAGTCGAACGCTCGCCAAGCCGTTCCACGGGCTGCCCGTGCGGACCGAGATCACCGCGATAGCCGGGAGATTAACACGAGGGGCGGTCCGCCGTCCAGCCTCCCAGGGCGGGATCATGGCGTCGCGACGGGGCGTTCCGCGGAAGCGGTGGCAGGGCGGGCCTGGGAACGCCTAGTATCCCGCCGCCTGCCCGTCTTTGCGCGATTCCGACGCCCCGATCCAGACCCGGTTGGCCCGGTCCCAGCGAATGGCCTGGTAGCCGCCGTAACCGTCGCGGCTAAAGGAGATTCGGTGCCCGCGCGCCGCCAGGTCGCGGAGCGACTCGGTGTCGAAACCGGCTTCCAGGAACACCGTGCCGCCGTCGGTCATGCGCTCGCCGGTCGACTCGGAATGACCCTCGACGCGAACACGGGGCGCGTCGCCCGCTTCCTGCAGATTCATCCCGAAGTCGATGAGGTTCATGACGACCTGGACGTGTCCCTGGGGCTGCATCGAACCGCCCATCACGCCGAAACTCATGAACGGCTCGCCGTCCTGGGTGACGAAGCCGGGAATGATGGTGTGAAAAGGACGCTTGCCGGGTGCGTACGAGTTGGGTCTGCCTTCGGCGAGATCGAACAGCTCGCCGCGGTCTTGCAGCATGAAACCCAAGCCCGGCGGCACCATCCCCGATCCCATCCCGCGATAGTTGCTCTGAATGAGCGAGATCATGTTGCCCTGTGCATCGGCCGCCGTGAGATAAACGGTGTCGCTGGCCCCGAAGGGCCCGCCGGCTTCGTACTTCTTGGCCGCGCGCACAGGATCGATGAGCGCGCGGCGCTCCGCGGCGTAGGGCTTCGAGAGCAGCGTTTCGAGCGGCGCGGGGGCCACGGCCGGGTCGGCGAAGTAGCGCGCGGCGTCTTCGAACGCGAGCTTGATCGCTTCCACGACGTAGTGAACATGATCCGCGCTGCCGAACTCGATCTTCGAGAAGTCGTAGCCCTCGAGGATGTTCAGGATCTCGAGTGCGGCGACACCTTGCGTGTTGGGCGGGAGCTCCCACACGTCGTAGCCGCGATAGTTGACCGACACCGGGTCGACCCATTCGGCGTGGTGCGCGGCCAGGTCGGCGGCGGTAAGATGCCCGCCGCGCTCGCGCATGAACGACTCGATGGTTTTCGCGACCTCGCCTTCGTAGTAACCCGCGCGGCCCTTCTTCGCGATCGCCTCGTAGGTGCGCGCGAGCGCGGGATTCCGAAAGATCTCGCCCTTGCGCGGTGCGCGCCCGTCGATGGTGTAGGTCTCGATGAAGTTGGGATACTTGTCCGGCGCGGCGCCGAAGAGCGCGGCGCTGCGCGCCCAGTAGTAGGCGATCAATTCGGGGACGGGGAAGCCGTCCTTGGCGTACGCGATCGCGGGTGCCAGCACGCGCTTGAGCGGGAGTTTGCCGAAGCGCTCGTGGAGCGCGATCCAACCGTCCACGCACCCGGGCACGGTCACCGGGAGCGGCCCGTGGCTCGGTATCCTCGTGAGCCCTTGCGACACCAGCATCTCGCGCGTCAGAGACTGCGGCGAGCGCCCGCTGCCGTTGAGCCCATAGAGCTTCTTGGTCTTTGCGTCCCACACGATCGCGAAGAGGTCGCCGCCGATGCCCGAGCCCGTCGGCTCCATCAATCCCAATGCCGCGTTGGCGGCGATGGCGGCGTCGACCGCGGTGCCGCCGTCTTTCAACACGTCGAGCGCGATCTGGGTAACGAGCGGATGGCTGGTCGCCACCATGCCGTGCGGCGCAATCACTTCCGATCGGCTCGCGAAGTCGCGGCCCGTGATGCGATCGTAGGCTCGCGCCAGCGAGCCGGTGACGACGACCAACCCGAGAGCAAGACCCCACACGTAGGCGAATCGGCGCATGAGCATTCCTCCTGTGCGCCGGAGTGTAGTCCACCCGCGCCCCCACGCCAAGAACGCCGTTTACGAAGCGTTAACGATTTCGTATAATACCGGCAGCATTTCCCCGTCCGAGCGTATTTCAGAGCGGCGCGAGCGGGCAACCGACCACCTCCCAAGACCTCCTCTGGTGGGGCGCCGTTCGAAATACCGCGGGCGGGGGTGAGACACCGCGCGCCAGCGCGGCGAACCGCCCCCCCAACCCGGCTTTCCGTCACTCAAATCCACTTGATCGTCCTCGCTGGCCGGGAGTAGTTTCGCACTCGTCCGCCGCATCCGCGGCGGACCACGCACCCCTTCGAGCCGAGGAGCCTCTCTTGACCCAGTCCATCGACCGCCTCTGCGTCGACACCCTCCGTTTTCTCGCCGTCGACGCCGTCGAGCGCGCCAAGTCCGGCCACCCCGGCATGCCGATGGGCATG
>DASPGK010000437.1:0-3191 GCA_035620655.1 Candidatus Krumholzibacteriia bacterium | reverse complement strand
TTCTCGCACGCGGCGATTAGAGAGGCCAACCGCTCGCTGTTCGGCGTGGCCGCGCTGCCGTCGCTGCGGCTGGACCGCGCCGACGTCGTGGTGACGGTCGGGGCGGACGTATTGGAGACCTTCGGTCACCCGGTTGCGTTCGCGCGCGCACTTTCCAAGAAACACGATTCGCACGACCACTTCGCGTGGTTCCACGTCGAGCCGCACGCGTCGATGACGGGCTTCAAGGCCAGCGAGCGCGTGTCGGTCAAGCCGGGCACGGAGGGCTACTTCCTCGCCTACCTGCTGCACGCGATCGCGCAGGGGCGCTCGCTCGACGGTCGCGCGTCCGCGCACCTGGCCGCGGTTCCGGCGGTGACGATCGACCGCGCCGCCGAGACGACCGGCATCGCGCGCGAAACGCTGTCCAAGGTCGCCGAGGCGTTGCGCAACGCGCACGCGCCGCTCCTGGTCGCGGGGGGGGTGTCGATCGGCCACGAGAGCGGGCTGGACGTCGCGCGCATCGCGGCGCTCGTCCAGTACGTCGCGGGCATGCACGGGAACACCCTCGACTTCGCGCGTGCCACCGACTACTCGCGCGTGGGCTCGCTGTCCGATGTGGATCGCCTGCAGGCGCGCCTCGACGCCGGCCAGGTGGGCACGGCCATCGTGTTCAACGTCGACGTGGTGTCGCGGCTCTCCAACGGCGACGCCTTCGGGCAGTCGCTGGGCAAGGCGTCCTTCCTGGTCGGGGTCGGCGACATCATGAACGCCACCCTCGCGCAGTGCGACGTCGTGCTGCCGCTCTCGCATGCGTACGAATCGTGGGGCGACGTGGAGCCGGTGGCGGGTGTCGTCAACGTGATCCAGCCCGCGATCAAACCGCTGTTCGACACGCTTTCGGACGGCGACGTCCTGCTGCGGATACTCACCGAGATGGGTGCCGTGCCCGAGACGACGTATCAGCAGTACGTAATGGACCGCTGGGCGCGGGAGCACGGCGCGGCTGCCGCGGACCTGGTGAAAACGGGCTACATCCAGACCTCTGCGAGCGCGCCGTCGCTTTCCCTGCGCGACGCCGATCATCGCTACACGTTCGACGCGGTGCCCGCCAAGCAGCCGACGCTGGTGATCGCGCCGTCGGTGCGCTGGTACGACGGGCGCAGCGCCGAGCTCGAGTTGTTGAAGGAAATTCCCGACCCGCTCTCGACCGTCTCGTGGGACCCGTGGGTGTCGGTCGGAGTGGAGACGGCTGCCGCGCTCGGTGTCGACGACCGCGACGAGCTCGACATTCGCGTCGGCGAGTGGTCGACGCAGCTTCCCGTACGGCGCCAGCCCGGGCTCCAGCGCGACGTGTTCATGATCCAGCGCGGTGTGGCGAATCCGCCCGCGGGCTGGTCGCGCGCGAGCGGCGAGGCCCTCGCGGTGGTGTCCGACATTGGCGTTCGCAAGACCGGCCGCAAGGTGCCCACCACGATTCTCTCGTCGTCGCTCTTCGAGGACGGCCGGGGTGCCGTGCCGGGGAGCAAGCCTGCGCACTTCGGCGCGCTGGCCAAGATGCACGAAGAGCACGCGCACGGCGGTCACGAGCTCAAGCACGAGGATGTCTCGTTCTATCCCGTGCCGGACTATCCGACCTACCGGTGGGCGATGGCCATCGACATGGACAAGTGCGTGGGCTGTTCGGCGTGCGTAGCGGCGTGCTACATCGAGAACAACGTCGCGATGAGCGGGCGGGAACAACACCTGCGGGGGCGCGAACTGTCGTGGATTCGCATCGAGCCATATTATGCGGAAGACGGTTCGAGCCTCGACACCGTGCCCACCATGTGCCAGCACTGCGACTACGCGCCGTGCGAGCCGGTGTGCCCGGTGTACGCGACGTATCACAACAACGAGGGGCTCAACGTCCAGGTCTATAACCGGTGCGTCGGCACGCGCTACTGTTCGAACAACTGCCCGTACAAACAGCGACGCTTCAACTGGTTCTCGTGGGAGCATCGACCGTACCCGATGGACCTCATGACCAACCCGGACGTGTCGATGCGCGGCAAGGGTATGATGGAGAAGTGCACCTTCTGCGTGCAGCGCATCCGCAAGGCCCGCGATATCGCCAAGGACGAGAAGCGCGACATCAAAGAGGGCGACTTCACCACCGCGTGCGCGGCGGCGTGCCCGGGCGGCGCCATCGTGTTCGGCAATCTCCTGGACGAGAAGTCGCAGGTACACCAGTGGGCGCACCACGAGCGCTCGACGCGCCTGTTGGAAGAGCTCGGCACCGGCCCGGCCGTCTTCTATCTGAAGAAGAAGGGAAGCGCACATGGAGCATAACAGCGCGGTCGCCGCGGCGGCCGCCCACCCGGCGTCGGAGGCCCGCCTCCAGATCGAGCGCGACGTCATCCAGGCGATGATGAAGCCCGGGCTCCTGTACTGGGGACTGGTGGGTTTCTTCGCCACCGTGTTCGGCGTGTGCTTGCTCGGCGCCTGGGCCTACCAGATCTACAAGGGCATCGGCGTCGGCGGCCAGATGAACCCGGTCGGGTGGGGCATTTACATCGTCAATTTCGTGTTCTGGGTCGGTATCGCTCACTCGGGCACGCTGATCAGCGCGGTGCTGTTCCTGTTCCGCTCCAAGTTCCGCTCCAGCTTCAACCGCGCGGCCGAAGCGATGACCGTGATCGCGGTCATGTGCGCGGGCATGTATCCGCTGATCCACTTGGGCCGCGTGTGGTACGCGTTCTGGCTGTTCCCGTACCCCAACCAGCGCTTGTTGTGGACCAACTTCAAGTCGCCGCTGGAGTGGGACGTGTTTGCCATCAGCACGTACTTGACGATCAGCGTCGTGTTCTTCTACGTCGGCTTGATTCCCGACTTCGCAATCGTCAAGCGGTACACGCGCGGGCTTCGCCGCCACATCTACAGCGCGCTCTCGCTGGGATGGGTGGGGAGCAAGCAGCAGTGGCGCAACTACAACATGCTGTACGCGCTGCTGGCCGGCTTCGCCACCCCGCTGGTGTTGTCCGTGCACTCGGTGGTGTCCTGGGACTTCGCGATGGGCATCGTGCCGGGTTGGCACACCACCATTTTCGCGCCCTACTTCGTGGCCGGCGCCATCTTCTCCGGCTGCGGCATGGTGCTGACGCTGTGCATTCCGATGCGCAAGATCCAGAAGCTGGAGCGCGTCATGCCCATCGACCACTTCGAGAAACTCG
>DASPGK010000436.1:0-2504 GCA_035620655.1 Candidatus Krumholzibacteriia bacterium | reverse complement strand
CAGGTACGACCACGATCCCCCGTTTTCCCCGGAGCGAAACACCCCGTCGCGCGGGCCGGGCGCGGCCACCGGGAACCGCAGCGTGGCGTTCTTTCGCAGCACCCAGCCCGCCGGGCCCAGGCGCACCGCGTGCGACCGGCGCCTCAGCGACCGCTGGCGCCCGGCATCCGCGTCGCCGTCGGCGCGTGCGAACACGACCGCGTCCGCGTACACCGCGTCCGCGGGATACTCGAGCTCGACGCCGAGCGACGCGAACGAGACGCGACCCGCTTCGCCCGCGGGGACGGCGGAGAACCACACCGTCGCCGTGTCGGCGGCGTCGGCGCGCGCGATGGGTCGCGTACGACCGACGAGTTCGCGCGCGCGCAAGAGGACCGTGTCCTCGTGGACGACGTGCTCGTCCCGGTGGCCCCGTTGCGTCAAGAAGTGGCGCGGGTCGCGCACGGGCACGACGGCGTAGTCGTTGTGGAAGAACGCGCCCCCCAGATCGACCGCGAGGTGACTCTGGCGCCAGCGCTCGCCGGGGAGACGGGGGCGCCCGTCGCGTCCGTCGACGGTAACCACGACCGAGTCCGTATAATGGAACGCGACCTCGGAGCGATTCCCGGCCGCGTCCCACGCGACCAGCCGTCCCTCGTGCATGCGCCGCGTGCTGGGTGCGGGCGAGACGCGCCCTGCGCGCAAGAACTCGGCGCGCAGGCGCGGGTCACCCGGTCGTTGGTACAACGTGTAGACGTCGGTTCCCCGCGCGCGCAGCGCGCCCATGTCGAGGGCCAAATCGACGTGCTTCACCTCGTCGAAGCGAAAGCGCTCGAAGGTTACGCGCGAGAGCTGGGTTCCGTCCGCCCACACTTGGAGCTCGTAGGGGGCCAGGCGGCCGGAGCGGCCGTTGAGCCGGTCGACCACGCTGGCCGCAACGCCGACGTCGCCGAAGAACCGCAACGTGTCGTCGATCTGGTAACGGCCCTGCGCGACGCGGCGGGGCTCCAACTCCAGCGGGAAGCCGCTCCCCTCGACGGTCGCATCGACGGAGAGCGGAACGAAGGCGATGCGCGGGATGGTCGGGCGGTCGCGATCCGGGAGCCGCAGGCCGTGGGCCAGCGGATTGAGCGGCTCGTCTTCGGGTGTCCGCACTTCGAAATGCAGGTGGGGCGCGGTCGCGCCCGTCGCGCCGGAGTAGGCGAGGACATCCCCGCGACGCACGGGAAAACGGCCCTTGGGCACGGTCACGTCGACGGCGTAGCGCCCGGCGCGGACTTGCTCCGCCCACAAGGTGTCCTCGAGGGCGGGAACGAACTCCGCGAGATGCGCGTACACCACCTGGACGCCGGAGTCGAGCATCACGTGGAGCGCCTTGCCGTAACCGCGCGACGACGCGCGGATGCGGGACACCCACCCGTCCGCGACCGCCAGGCACGGGATCCCTTCGCGTCCGTACGTCCGCACGTCGATGCCGGCGTGGTAGCGGCCGTCGCGGTAGTCGCAGAAGTTCGACGACACCCCCGGATCGAGGGCCACCGGCCACGCAAACTCGTCGGGTGCGGAAACGGACGAACCCGCGGCCGCCGCCAGCGCGACCGCGATCGCGGCAAGTATGGGTCTCGTTGCCTGGTACATCGATCTGACTTTCGTTTTCGGAACCGTCGGACGCTACCACCGGTTCCGAGCGAGTGTCGAGAACCGAGTGGGTGCCGGGCGCGAATGTCCCTCACCCCGTGGTCGTGCTTGTCGGGCGCGCCAACCGTGTGCTAGATTAGCCGCTTGCCCCCTCGGCCGGCGTTGCCGGTCGCGTTGTTCCCATCGTTCCCAGGAGTCGTGATGTCGTCATGATGAAGGCCATGCGCGAGAACACCAAGATCATCTTGTGGATCGTGGTGGTCGCGTTCGTTATCACCATCTTCGCCGTCTGGGGTCTCGACCTCCAGTCGGGCGGCATGGTTCAACAGCAGAACACCGTGGGCCGTATCGACGGCGTCACGATCACGCCGGAGGCCTACCAAGCCATCTACAGCCAGCTCTCGGCCCAGTTCCGGGCCAACAACCCGACCGGCGAGTTGACCGGCGCGCAGCAGGAGCTCTTGCGCGAGCAGGCGTGGGAGAACATCGTCAATAACGTGCTCACCGGCCGCGAAGTCGAGCGGCTCGGCATCACCGTCACCGACGAAGAAGTATTGAACTTCATTCGCACCTCACCGCCGCCCGAGATCCAGCAATACTTCCAGGACGACAAGGGCAATTTCGACTTCGCCGCTTACCAGCAGGCGCTCAACAACCCCGAGGCCGACTGGACCTCGGTCGAGCAGATGGTGCGCCAGCGCATCCCGGTGGTCAAACTGAACCAGTACTTGATGTCGCAGGTGCAGGTTTCGCAGAGCGAGATCACGCGTGCGCTGCAGGAACAGCACGTGAAGCTGGTCGCGGAGTACGTCGCCTTCCCGATCGACGCCGAAACCATCGAGGGCGCCGGCCCGACCGACGAGGACGTGGCCGCGTACTACCAGGCC
>DASPGK010000435.1:0-5108 GCA_035620655.1 Candidatus Krumholzibacteriia bacterium | reverse complement strand
CGGGAGATCGCCGATGGAGCGCATCCAGTCCCTGGTCGACGACCTCGACGAAGAGGACCGCGAGCTCCTGCAAAACGGTCTGTTCATCGGGCGCGCGATCGACTCGGGCAAGGACCCGCTCGGTCGCGGCGACTTCCTGGTGCGCGGCGTGATGGGCGTCGACAGTAGGAGCGGCGCGATCGCGATCGGCGACACGGTACGCGCGGGCGAGCGCGTGCAGTTCCACCTGCGCGACGCGCGCACCGCGCGCGAGGACCTCGAGATGATGCTTTCGCCGCAGGCGCTCTTCGGCGCGCCCGACGGCGCGCTCTTGTTCTCGTGCAACGGGCGCGGCACGCGCCTCTACGACGAACCCGACGGCGACATCTCCGCCATCACGAGCTGCTTCCGCGGCTTGGACGTGGCCGGTTTCTTCTGCGCGGGCGAGATCGGGCCGATCGGCGGGAAGAATTTCCTGCACGGCCACACCGCGAGCCTGGCCTTGATCCGGACGCCGGCACCCGACCCCAAGCGACTGTAGTTCCTAGGGCGTGTCGTCGCGCTCGAGCGCGATGTCCTTCCACGAAGCGGGGTCGTCCAGCGACTCCAGGTGAGTCAGCACCGCCACGTTGGGCAGTGCGCCGCGGATGTCGCTTTCGATCTTCTCCAGCAGCTCGTGTCCCCGCTGCACCGTCCACGACCCCGGCACCAGCACGTGCACGGACACGAAGCGCTTGGCACCCGATTGACGGGTGCGCAGCGCATGGTAGTGGACGCCGCTGTCGCGATACTGGTCGAGCGCGGCGCGCACCGCCTGCTGTTCGCGCTCCGGGAGGGCCGTGTCCATCAGTCCGCGCACCGATTCGACCACGATGCGGGTGCCCGTCCACGCGATGTGGGTCGCGACGGCGAGGGCCACGATGGGGTCGAGGCGCTGCCAGCCGGTCAGGCCGACCGCCCCCACGCCGGCCACCACACCCACCGACGTCCACACGTCCGCGAGCAGGTGTTGCGAGCTGGCCGCGAGTGTGACCGAGTCGTAGCGCTTGGCGGTTCGGCGAAGCACGAGGGAGACCAACAGGTTGACCAGCGCCGCCACCACGCTGACCGCAAGCCCGAGCCCGATCTGCTCCAGCGGCCGCGGCGTGATCAGGCGGGGCACGGCCGCGAACGCGATCGCCCCCGCGGCCAGCACGATCAGCGTGCCCTCCACGCCGCTCGCGAAGTACTCGGCCTTCGAGTGACCGTAGGCGTGGGTGTCGTCTTCGGGGCGCGCGGCGACGGTGAGCATCGCGAGTGCGAGCACCGCGCCCACCAAATTGATAAACGATTCCAGCGCGTCGGACAGGAGTCCGACCGAGCCGGTCACAAAGTACGCGACCGCCTTGAGCGCAATCGTGGCGACCGCGGCCCCGATCGAGAGCCACGCGAAGCGCGTCAGGTATGAGCGATCGGCCGCCATGTCCGCGCGGTCGAATGTACGGGAAGCGCAACGGGGCGTCAACCGACCCCGAACGATGCGCGGTTGCGCACCCGCGTTCGGGTCGTTATAGTTCGGTGGCATCATGACTACACAGGACGCCATTCGCTCCGCGCTCGAAGCCGTCATCGACGTCTACGGGGTGGGCAGCATCGTGTCGCAAAATCGCGTCGAGAGAATCGGCGTCGACGGCGACACGGTGATGCTGTCGCTCAATCTCCCGGTCGACGATGCGCGCGTCAAGGAGCGCGTCGAAGCCGAGAGCCGCGAGGTCATCAAGAAGCTGGGTGGCGTTCGCGAAGTCGTGGTCATGACCAAGGGCGCCAAGCCCAAGCTGGGAGCGACGGCGGGCCCGCAGCGCGCGGGCGACCACGCGCCCCCGGGTCCGGCGCGCGGGCCGAGCCCCTTCGAATCGCAAGCGCCCATCGCCGGGGTCGAACGCATCGTGGCGGTGTCGTCGGCCAAGGGCGGGGTGGGCAAGTCGACGGTGTGCGTGAACTTGGCGCTCGCGCTCGCGAAGCGCGGCGCGCGCGTCGGGCTCATGGACGCCGACGTGTACGGACCCAGCGTCCACCTCCTGATGGGCACCAATGAACGCCCGCAGCCGGGGAACAAGAAAGAAATCGCTCCCGTCGAGAAAGACGGGCTCAAGTTGATGTCGCTCGGGTTCCTGACCGAAAAGGGCCAGCCCGTCATCTGGCGCGGGCCCATCGTGATGGGGGTCGTGAAGAAGTTCCTGCAAGACGTCGAATGGGGAGAGCTCGACTATCTCATGATCGATATGCCACCCGGGACCGGCGACGCACAGCTCACCCTGGTGCAAACCGTCCCGCTCACGGGCGCGATCATCGTGACCACTCCGTCCGAGCTGTCACTGGTCGATGCGGAGAAGGGCCTCGAGATGTATCGCACCGTCCACGCGCCGGTCCTGGGCATCATCGAGAACATGAGCTACTTCGTGTGCCCGCACTGCAGCGAGCGTACCGAAATCTTCGCGCACGGCGGCGGCCGCAGGATCAGCGAGCGGCTGGGCGTTCCGTTCCTGGGAGAGATCCCGCTCGACCCCGAGGTGCGCAAGGTGGGCGACGAGGGGCGCCCCATCGTGCAATCCGATCCCGGCTCTCCCGTCGCGAGAGCGTTCCTCGAGATCGCGGACCGCATGCGCGCGGCGTCTTGACGCCGTGTCCTTCTCGCGCGGCGGCCAGGCTTCATTCCGGCTTCTCGTGCTCTTACTATCGTCTTGACACCGCGGCGCTAGTTATAGAAGCATGGACAACTTGCTTCGCATCGCAACCAGCGTCCCGGAGACCGAATTGACCACCGAAAAGCAGCAATTGCAGGCCAAGTCGCGCGAGGTCGAGCTGCTGGCCCAGGCCAGCCGCACGCTCAACGCCTCGCTCGAGTTCGGCGAGCTCTTGGGAGGGCTGCTCAAGATCGTCAAGTCGGCGATGCGCGCCGAGGCGGTGCTGGTATCCGTCATGGACGAGACGGGAAGCCGATTGGTGTTCGAGCGCGCGCTCGGCGTCGACGACAAAGAAGCCCGCGGGAGCGCGGTCACCAAGGGCGCTGGGGTGATGGGAACGGTGTGGGACAAGCGCCAGCCGCTGATCATCAACGATCCCAAGGCGCGCGGCGAGATCGCATTCGGCCTCGAGAAGAAGCTGGGTCTCAAAGTATCCGCGCTGGCCGCCATCCCGCTCATGCGCCGCGGCACGGTGCGCGGCGTGCTCGAGGTGGTCAATCGCAAGAAAGAAGAGCCTTTCGGCGACGACGACGTGAATCTGCTGGTACCGCTGGGCGAGCACGTGGCGGTCGCGGTAGCCAACGCGCGCCTGCGCGCCGAGGCCAACCGCCGCCGCTTGGAGTACTCGCTCTTGGCCGAGGTGAGCGCGGACGTGGGCAAGTCGCTCACGCGCGACGAAGCCCTCGACCGGATTCTCAAGAACCTCAAGAAGGTGGTCGACTTCGACGCCGCGGCCATCTTCCTGGTCGATCGCAAGACGGACTCCATCACCAGCGTGCTCCACAGCGGTTACCCGCGCGGCGCGACCGAGCGCATTCACGTGAAGATGGACGAAGGTCTGGTCGGCGTGGTGGCCAAGACCAAGACCAGCATCATCGTGCCCGACGTGCGCAATCACCCCAACTATCACAATATCCGCGCGCGCACGCGCTCCGAGCTGGTCGCGCCCATGCTCCTGCGCGGCAACGTCCTGGGCCTGTTCAACCTCGAGAACGACCGGCTCGACGCGTACTCCGAGAACGACCTGCGTCTCCTGGAAGCGTTCGCGTCCGAGGCGGCCGTCGCCATCGAGCGCGCGCAGCTGTACGAGGAGCGCAAGGTCAAGCTCGAGATCGAGGAAGAGCTTCGCATCGCGCGCACCGTGCAGGAGTTCTTCATTCCGCGCAAGTCGCTGATTTCGGGCTCGTTCCGCATGGCGGGGGCGAACTTCCCGTCGCTCGAAGTGAGCGGCGACTACTACGATTTCTTCCCCTCGATGAATCGCCTGATTGCGTTCGCGATCGCGGACGTGGCCGGCAAGGGCGTGCCGGCGTCGCTCTTGATGGCCAGCTTCCGCGCCATCCTGCGCACGATGGCGCCCTACACCGCAACCGCGCGGCAGATCGCGGTGCGCGCGAATCAGATCCTGCTGGAGACGGTACGTCCGGGCGACTTCGTGACGGCCTTCATCGGCGTGCTCGATCCGGATACGGGCGAGGTGAGCTACTGCAACGCGGGTCACAACGCGCCCATCGTGATGGCGCCGGACGGCTCCTACCGCCCGCTCGAAGTGGGCGGGCCCGTGCTCGGGATTCTCAAGGATGCGCAGTGGCTGGAGGGGCGTTTTCGACTCACCGACGAAGTCCTCGTGTGCTACACCGACGGCGCTACCGAGGCGCGCAACGCGGCCGACGAGGAGTACGGCGAGGAGCGATTCCTGCAATCGGTGCGGGCCAATCTCTCGCTGATGCCGTACCGGCTGTGCACCGCGCTGTACGCGTCGGTGCGCGCCTACACCGGCAGTTCCAAGCATACCGACGACACGACCTACCTCGCCATGCGTCGCGTCGATCGGTCCGCGCCCGCGGCCGATTAATCCTGCGGAATTAGAATCAGCGCTTCGTTGTTGCGGATGCTCGCCTGCGTGACGGTGGGGCCGACCAGCCCGTCGGCTTGCAGGACGCCGTAGCTTCCGTCGAGCGCGTGGGTAGTGATGCTGCTGCCGTCGACGGTCGAGCCGGCGGGCAGCAGTTTCACCAGCACGAGCGCGTTGGTGAAGCGCCGCGCCAGCACGCGATAGGTGAGCGAGGGAACCGCGGGGTCGGCGCCGGTCGCGAACAGGTAGTGCTCGCGCGTGCCCGCGCGCCCCTCGAAGTCGAGCGTCCCCGGCGCGTTGACTTCGGGCTGCCCGATGTCGTACTGCACGGCCGGATTCCATCCCCAGGTCGAGATGTGTCCCGTGTTCGAGTCGCCGGTCGACGTGTACATATAGTACGTGTGCTTGTTGTGCAGGAGGTAGTAGAGCCCCAGCGTCAAGAGCTTGCCGCGGTCGCTGCCGGCGGTGCCGAAGAACCGGTCCTGGGCGCCCAGTACACGACGGCCGCCGGTTCGCGTTTGCCGGATGATTTCGCGCACCGCGTTCACGTA
>DASPGK010000434.1:0-7495 GCA_035620655.1 Candidatus Krumholzibacteriia bacterium | reverse complement strand
CTATTAATGAGGTGGTAGAGACTTCGAAGCCCGAGGTGCGACATCCCGATCGCGTAGGTGTCGTGGAATGCGAGCGCCACCTTGAGGTCCACGGATGCGTGGTCCTTGACGACGGCGTTGCGCTCCCCACCCGCGTACTGGCCGGGTTTGGAGACGCGGGGGAGCACTTCGTCGAACAAGATGTCTCGCATGGACTTCGACATGGCGAGCATTCTAGCGGGTTGCGGGCGCGCATACAAGCCATCTCAATCGGCTTGGCTCGCATCGAGGGCTCCCCTCCGCTCTCAGGTCCTCGCGCGAGACATTTGGTATCGCGCTGCGGAAGTTCGCGTCGGGGACCCTCGATGCTCGCCAATGCCGGTTGCGCCGTCGTGTATACTCGCCGGCATGCCCGAGCTGCCCGAAGTCGAAACCGTGGTGCGCGAGCTGCGCGCGAAGCTGCCCGGCGCCGTCATCACGCGCGCCGTCGTGACCGCTCCCGACATGTACCGGCGCGACAGCCGCGACGTGTCGACCCTGGAGGGCGCGCGCGTCACCGGCCTCGAGCGGCTGGGCAAGGCCATCGTGATTCGATGCGAGAGCGATCGCGGCCGGCTCGACCTGGCGGTCCATCTCGGGATGACGGGACAGCTGCTATGGACCGCGCGGGCGCAGGAGCCGGCGCTCCCGCACCTGCACGCGCGCTGGGGTCTCTCGGGGGGCGCGGAGCTGCGGCTCGTCGATCCGCGTCGGTTCGGCTACGTGCTGGTGGGCGCGCCGGAGACGGTGCGCGCGTCGCTCGCGATCGGACCGGATGCGCTCTCGATCACGCCCGAGGAGCTCGCGCTCGCACTGCGCGGGCGGCGCGCGGCGATCAAAGCGCTGCTCCTCGACCAGCGCATCGTTGCCGGGCTCGGCAACATCTACGTCGACGAGACGCTGTTCCTGGCGCGCGTGCACCCTTCGACCGGCGGCGATCGCGCGGCGACGCGCGCCCGCGAGATTCTCTCCGCGGCGCGCCGCGTGCTCGCGCGCGCGATCGACGCGCGCGGGACCACCCTGCGCGATTACCGTCGCCCGGACGGGTCGACCGGCGAGTTTCAGATGAAGCTGCGCGTGTATGGCCGGGAGGGAGAGTCTTGCCCGCGCTGCCGCGCGCGCATCCGCCGCATCGAAGTCGGGCAGCGGGGGACCCACTTCTGTCCGCGCTGCCAGCGCGCACCGCGCCGCGTCAGCGCTTCGCCGCGAAGGTGACGCGCGGGTCGCTTGCGTCGCGCAACCCCTCTCCCAGCAGGTTGTACGCGGTCACCGTGACGAAGATCGCGAGCCCGGGGAACGTCGTCAGCCACCACGCGAAGTCCTGCTCGCGCGCGCTGGCGAGGATCCCGCCCCAGCTCGGCGTGGGCGGTTGCGTTCCCAATCCCAAAAAGCTCAACGCCGCCTCGATGAGGATCGCGTTGGCGACGCCGAAGGTCGCGGTCACCAGTACGGGCGCCAACGAGTTCGGGAGGATGTGTCGCACGATGATCTTCGCGTCGCTGGCGCCGAGGGCGCGGGCCGCTTCCGCGAACTCGCGCGCCTTGAGCCGCATGAACTCGCCGCGCGCGTAGCGGGCGAGGTCGGTCCAGCGCGTGATCCCGATCACGATCATGATGTAGTAGATACTGGGGGGCAGAAACGCGATCACGGCCAGGATCAGGAACGTGAACGGAAAGCACGTCACGATCTCGATCAAGCGCGACAACAGAATGTCGGTGATCCCGCCGTAGTATCCCGCCAGCGCGCCGAGCAACAGCCCGATCACGAGCGAGATGCCGGTCGCGACCAGCCCCACCTTGAGCGAGATACCCGCGCCGTGCAGCATGCGCGCCACCACGTCGCGCCCCAATTCGTCGGTCCCGAGCCAGTGGAGACGGCTCGGCTTCTGCAGGCGGTCGTCGAGCGAGGTAGCGATGGGCGAGTAGCGGATGGGCGGCATCACCAAGGCCGCGGCCGGGTCGTACTTGACGATGTCGAAGTCGAGATGCGCGATCTCGGGATAGTGCACGACGTAGCGGATCGGGAACAGCTCCGCCACCGCGGGAAAGATGAGCCGGTCCTCCCATCGCATCACGATGGGTTTGTCGTTGGCGATCACGGGAGCGAAGTACGACACCGCGAACATGGTGCCGATGATGACCAGGCCCGCCATCGCGTACCGATCGCGCCGGAGTCGGCTCCAGACGCGGCGAGCGAACCCGGCGCTCTTGGGTGGCGCGGACGTGGCCGGCGGTATTCCTCCCGCGGGTGGCAACGAATCGGCGGCAAGGGCGGTCATTTGTACGTCACTCGAGGGTCGGCCCACGCGTACAGGAGGTCCGCGACCAGTGTGCTCAAGAGCACCATGACCGCGGTGATGAAACTCAAGCCCATGACGACGGGGTAGTCGCGGGCTCGCACCGAGGTGAAGAAGAGATCGCCCACGCCGGGCCACGAGAAGATCGACTCCACGATGACGCTGCCGCTGATCAGCGTGGGAAGGAACAAGCCCAAGAGCGTCACCATGGGGATCATCGTGTTGCGGAACACGTGGCGATAGACGATGCTCGCTTCGTCCAGGCCCTTCGCGCGCGCGGTACGAATGTAGTCCTGCCGCACGACTTCGAGCGACGAGCCGCGCGCGAAGCGCGACAGGTAGGCCAGCGACCCGTACGTGAGGCACACGGTGGGCAGAATCGTGTGGAGAAAACGGTCCCACCAGTAGCCCGCGAACCCGAGCTTGCGCGCGTCGAGCGATTCCATGCCGTGGAACGGGAGCCAGCGCAGCTCGACGCCGAACAACATGATCAAGAGGAGCGCTACCCAGAACTCGGGCAGCGAGTACAGGACGTAGAGCGCGGTGCCGCTCACTTTGTCGATCTTCGAGTGCTGGTGGAGGGCGGCGTAGAGTCCCAGTGGGATCGACAATAAGAACGCGATCAGGAGCGACGTAACGTTCAGAAAGACGGTGTTGGGCAGTCGCTCCATGATCTTGTCGACGACGGGACGGTGGTCGAGGAACGAGTTGCCGAAGTCGAGTGTCGCCAGGCGCTTGAGCCACGTGAGGTAGCGCACGTGAACGGGGTCGTCCAGTCCGTAGAGGCGCAGCATCTCTTGGTAGGACTCGGGCGAGATGCGCGCGTCCATTTGGCCCCGGTGGATCAACTCGACCGGATCACCGGGCGCCAGGTTCACGATCAGAAACGTGACGACCGTGATGCCGAGGAGCGTAGGAACGAGGTAGAGCAGCCGGCGCAGCGTGTAATGCAGCATCGGCGCGTCACCGCGCGGAAGCGGCGTCGCCGGGCGCGTCGTCGACCCACCAATAACTCGCGCCGGGCCAGAAGTCGTAGGGCCCGTTCCACCCGAACTTGACGCCGTGGATCCGCTTCGCGATCGGCCGCTTGTCCGGAACCGTGTTGATGAACGTGTACGGCTGGTCCTCGTGGATGAGGCGATGCACCTGGTGGTAGATACGCTGTCGTTTCGCTTGGTCGAACTCGGAGCGGCCGGCCACGAGCAAGCTATCCACGTGCGGGTTGGAGTAGTGCACGTGGTTCAGCCCGTTGGGCGGCGTCATCGCGGAGTGAAAGGTGTCGAAAACGTCCGGGTCGAGGTCCAGACGCCACCCGAGGATCGCGGCGGAGAAATCCGATTTGTCGACGCGGTCGAAGAAGGTGGACGCCTCGATCTGCCGAATGTTGACGCGAATGCCCGTCTTCCCGCATTCCTCCTGGAAGAGCTGGGACAACTGGGCCGCGGTGTTGCTCCCGTGCGCGTGCAGGAGCTCGAACTCGAACTTCTGACCGTTCTTGTCGCGGATGCCGTCGTTGTCGGAGTCGGTCCACCCGGCTTCCTCGAGCAGGCGCTTGGCGGTCGCGGGGTCGTACGGGTACGGCTTGATGGTCTTGTCGTAGGCCCACGAGTTGATGTAGAACGGCCCGCTCACCAGGCGGGCGTACCCGGAGTAGATCTTCGTGTTGATGCTCTCGCGATCGAAGAGCATCGTCATGGCGCGCCGAATGCGCGGGTCGGAGAACCACACGCTCTCGCAATTCCACGCCAGATAGTTGTACTGCGGGAAGTAGTAGTCGTATTTGTTGTAACGCGCGACGAACTCGGGCTCGGACATCTGGCGCTCCCATTGGGGCTGGGTCGCGCGCATCTCGTCGAGTTCGCCGGTGCGCAGCATGTTCAGCGCCACCGCGTCGTCTTCGACCACCTTGAAGATGACTCGATCCAGGTAGGCTTTCTGTCCGTGGTAGTCGTCGTAGCGGACCAGGCTGATGTACTGACCCGAGCGCCACTCGTCGAACCGGAACGGGCCGCTCCCAACCGGCTTGCGGTTGGAGGCGTGGGTCAAGAAGTCGCCTTGACCGTAGACGTGCTTCGGGATGGGCCACAGCTGCGAGATCGCGAACAGCGAAGGCGCGAACGGCTCCTTCCACACGAACACCAGGGTGCGGTCGTCGACGACGTCGAGGCGGTCCAGCTTCTCGAAGAACGCCTCCTTGTTGAGCGCGGGAATGCCGGGATCCTGGATCTTGTCGAGCGAGAACTTGACGTCGTGAGCGGTGATGGGAACGCCGTCGTGCCAGTGGATATCGTCGCGTAGGTGCACCGTGACGCGCAGGTGATCCGGGCTCACGTCCGGAAGCTGCGACGCGAGCACCGGAATCATGTCGCCCGCCTCGTTGTAGTCGAAAACGGGATCGTAGAGGTAGCGAAGAACGAAATTTTCGTAAGCGGTCGTGTACAAAACCCAGTTCAGCGTCTTGCACTCGGACTCGAGGCGGCGAATGACGCTGCCACCGCTCCTGGCTTGCTCGTCCTGGGCTGCGGGCGAGCCGGACGTTGCTTGGTTATCGGCGTCGTCCTTGCCCCCGCATCCGGCGAGCACGACGGCCACCCAGGCGGCGACGACGAACCAACGGGCGAAACGCGGCATTCGGACTCCTCCTTCGAACATCGAGCCCGCCTGGGTGTGGGGGACGGGTCCTCTCGCAGTCTAGCACCGGCCGTGCCGGTCGAAAACAACAAACCCCGATCGCAGGTGCGCGGCTAACTTATTGTGGGAATAGAACTAAGGAAGCCACCGCGGAGCGCCATACGCGTGTTGTGGCGACGCCATCTTCCCAAATCGCATGAGTTTATGTTATACTCCCGCAACGAGTTGTGGGGGGAAGTGGGCCATTCCGCGGTGAAAACGCCGCGCGCTATTCCATCAATCGCGTCGAGTCGCAGCGCTCCACCAACATCGGATCCGGTCAGCCGGTAAGAATCCGGTCACCGACTCTCGCGCGGAGGTTCGAACATATGAAGGGCACGAAGAAGGGCATCGTGCTCGCCCCGTTCCTTATGGTCTTCGCGAGTTTGGCGTTCGCGGAGCCGTCGTACTTGATCTATCCGAATGCGCCGGCCGTTTTTCGGTTCGACGCGAGTCGCTACGAGCTCGTGCTGCCGGGCGATCCCAAGTTCGACTCCAACTTCGCGGTTGGCAATCAAATGCTGTGGGACCGCGTGGAAGGACGCGTGCCGGTCGAGATCTACCGCGCGCCGTCGCTGCTGGGGTTCGAACCGTCGACCAAGGGACAGAGCGAGTTCTACGTGGTGAGCACCGATTTCGAAATCGTCGTCGACGGTTTCGGTCCGATGCAAAGGACGATCGGCGGGTTGTGCGTCCGTTTCTGGCCGAGCCCGGCGCACGTGCAGTTGACGATCGACGGGAGCCTGGCCACGGGTCTCACCCACAACCTGGACGCACTGGAAGTCAGGACCGCGGTCGGTGGGGGCTATTACGCCGACACCTCGCGCTTCATGCTGTCGTGGATCGGCGCCCGCGAGATTCGCGTGGTCGCCTTCTCCGACAAGAACGGAGACCGCGCCTTCGAGGGCACGGCGCTCTACAGCATCGTCGCGCGCAACGAGACGGTTTCTACCTTCCCGACGACGTGGGGGCAGATCAAGTCGCTGTATCGCTGAGTGCAGGAATTGCAGGTTCGCAGGGGAACCGCCGCGGTCGCAAGCCGCGGCGGTTTTTTTTCAGCCCACCAGGGCGCGGATCTCGTCGTCGGTGAGGACGCGGTCGACTTGCTTCGCGCGCTCGAAAATGCGGTCGACGGTGGCCTCGTCGGCGGGGAGCGAGCGCGACTCCAGCCAGTAGCGCACGTTCGATTTGCCGCTCATCGGTCCCACTTCGATCACCTGCGCCAAGCCGAACTCCTCGGCCGGAACCCCGCTGTAGATGCGGTTGGCGAGCCAGGCATCGCCCTTCTTGTACGCCTTGACGATGGCGTCCGCGTGCACGCCGGTCTGGGTGCGAAAGGCGTCGCGGCCCAGCACGGGATAGTTGTCGGGAATGGGCACGCGGCACACCTCGGAGACGCGCCGTGCGTACCGGGGCAGTTTGGTCAAGTCGCGGTCGAATACGCCCATCAGCTTGAAGTTGACCATCAGCATGTCGATCGGTGTGTTGCCCACGCGCTCGCCGATGCCGAGCATCGAGCCGTGGATGCGGTCGGCGCCGGCGTAGAACGCGGCCACCGAGTTGGCGACGGCGACGTCGCGGTCGCGGTGGCCGTGCCAGTCGACGCCGATCGACTTGCCCGACTTCGTCACCATCGAACGCACGAAGCGCGCCACCGCCTCCGCGCCGGCCGGAGTGGCGTGCCCGACCGTGTCCGAGATGCACACGCGCTCGACGTCGCGGTCGATGGCGGCGCGGTACAGCCTCTCCAGCGTTTCCGGCCGCGAACGCGTCGTGTCTTCGGTGACGTACATGACGGGCACGTCGTTCTTGTGGGCGAACTCGATCGCCTTCTCGCTGACGTCGACCAGCTTGTCCACCGTCCAGCCTTCGGCGAACTGCCGGATCGGGCTCGAGAAGATGAACAGCGCCGCCTGCACCTTGATGCCGGTCTTCTGCTGGATGTCGATGATGGGCAGGATGTCGTTCTGGTGCGTGCGCGCCGCGCAATAGGGGTAGATCTTCATGCGGTGGCGCGCGATCTCGCTCGCGATCGCGAGCACGTCGTTGTACGCGTGGGGTCCCGCGGCGGGCAGGCCGATGGCGGCGGAGTAGAGTCCGAGGTCCTCCATATAATGGAGCAACTCGAGCTTCTCGGGGATCGACGGGTTGGAGACCGAGGGCGATTGGAGGCCGTCGCGCAGGGTCTCGTCGTTGAGCTTGAGCGCGTACGGGGGGGTACTCGGGCGCGGGTTCCAGTCGTGGACGAGTTCGTTTGCTTCGGTGGAGGACATCGTGGATCGGCACTAACGCTAACAGAAGCGCATCGCCGCTTCAACTAATTCGGCTATAATGCCGCCATGGCCTGGCTCGACCCGCGCGGTGCGTCCGCGCCTCCCATCGATGACGAGATGCGCGCGGCCGTTCGTCACCTCTCTCGCCGCGACGCGGTGGTCGCGGCGCTCGTCGATCGGCACGGCGTCTACCGCTTCCAGTCCACGCGCAGCGGGTTCCTAGTCCTGCTCGAGACGG
>DASPGK010000433.1:0-4011 GCA_035620655.1 Candidatus Krumholzibacteriia bacterium | reverse complement strand
CGCGAAGCGCGCGACTTCCATGCCCACGCCACGGTAGCTCGCGTCAAAGAGCCGTTGCCGCCGTCCTTGACCGACGCGCTCGCGTCGGTACCGCCGTTGTCACACCCCGTCACCCGCGTTTCCAGTTTCGACCTCATGGAAAGCCGTTTAGGGCGTACCGGCGCCTCGTATTCGGTGGTCAAAAGGTTTGCCTTGCCCTAGGGGGCGTGCTAGCATTCGCTCACACGTGGGTCATGAGATTGCTTGAGTTTAGGCTCCCCGCGAGCGGCTGGACGCGGGGCAGAGGTGCGGAAGGGAAGGGCCAGCCGTTCGAGTAACGTCCAAGGGGGACACGATGTCAACGAAGTCATTAACTACGGGATTGAGAGCCGACGAAAAAGGCAAAGCCATCGAGCTCGCGGTCCAGCAGATCGAGAAGCAGTTCGGCCAGGGCTCGATCATGCGCCTGGGAGTCAACCACGCCATCGTTCCGGTCGAAGTCATTCCGACCGGCAGTTTGGCGCTCGACCTCGCACTCGGTGTCGGCGGCGTGCCGCGCGGCCGCATCATCGAGGTGTTCGGACCCGAAGGCTCGGGCAAGACCACGCTCACCTCGTCGATCGTCGCCAACGCGCAGAAATTGGGCGGCATGGCCGCCTTCATCGACGCCGAGCACGCCTTCGACGTCGGCTACGCCAAGAAGATCGGCGTCGACGTCGACAATCTTTTGATCTCGCAACCCGACACGGGCGAGCAGGCGCTCGAGATCGCGGAGGTACTGATCCGCAGCGGCGCGTTGGACGTGATCGTGGTCGACTCGGTGGCGGCGCTGGTGCCGCAAGCCGAGATCAACGGCGAGATGGGCGACCAGCACGTGGGCCTGCAAGCACGCTTGATGTCGCAGGCGCTGCGCAAGCTCACCGGCGCGGTCTCCAAGACCAAGACGTGCCTCATGTTCACCAACCAGATCCGCATGAAGATCGGTGTCATGTTCGGCAGCCCCGAGACGACGTCGGGCGGCAACGCGCTCAAGTTCTACTCGTCGGTGCGCATGGACATTCGTCGCATCGCGGCCATCAAGGAAGGCGAAGCCGTCACCGGCAGCCGGACCAAGGTGAAGGTGGTCAAGAACAAGGTGGCGGCTCCGTTCAAGACCTGCGAGTTCGACATCATCTACGGCGAAGGGATCAGCTACGAGGGCGACGTGATCGACATCGGCTCGGCCGCCGGCGTCGACATCATCAAGAAGAGCGGAACCTGGTTTGCGTACAACGACGAGCGACTGGGTCAGGGCAAGGAAGCGGCGCGCAAGTTCCTCAGGGAACACCCGGCCATCGCGAACGAGATCGCGGCCAGGATTCGCGCGCACTTCGGCGTGGACGCAACCAAATCGGCGCCGGAAGCGGGTGCCGCCAAGGCGGCCGAGGCCCCCGCGGCGGCGATGGTCGCGGAGACCGCCGAAGGGGCCGACCCCCTGGCGGCCAACCCGCGCAAGAAGCCCGGTGTCGTGCGTGCGCGCCCGTAGCTAGTTGATGCCCGAGACCATCGTCGAGCGAAAACCGCGCCCCCGAGACAGAGTATGGATCCGGCTCTCCGGGGGGCGGTTTTTTGCCGTTCCGGAAGCGGCCGCGACCCAGTTCGTGGTCGGAGCGGTGCTGTCGGCCGAGGACATCGAACGACTCGATCGGTTGGACCAGTACACGCGCGGCCACGACAAGGCCATGCGCCTCTTGTCCATGCGATCGCGTTCGCGGCGCGAGATCGAGTCGGCGTTGCGTAACCTGGGAATCGCAGACGCGGTGCGCCGCGGAATAATCGAGTCGCTCGAGGAAGCGGGTCTCGTCGACGACGCCCGCTTCGCCCGCGAGTTCGTGTCGGTGCGCAAGGACACCCGGCGCGTGGGGCCGCATCGCCTGCGCGCCGACATGAGCAAGCTCGGGCTCCATCGCGCCGTCGTCGACAAGGCGCTCGCGAGCTACGGCGCGGACGAGCAAGAGGCGCTGGCGCGCGCCCTGGTGGAGCGAAGTCTCCGCGGCGGCCCCGTCGACGAGAAGGCACTGCGGCGCGTGGTCGCGCTCTTGAAGCGCAAGGGGTACGATTACTCCGTGGTCAACCGGATCGCGTACGAGCTCGCGCGCAAGATCCCGCGCGCGTCCGACGCCGAGGCGACCGAGAACATCCCCGACGAGTGGTGACGCAAGCATGGTGAGCGAGACGAAGAATCGCTACGCGGTGAGCCGCCTCGTGCAGGACTACCTGTCCTTCTTCGAGGCGCGCGAGCACACGCGCGTCGGGAGCGCGCCGCTGTTGCCCGAGGACCCCACCCTGCTTTTCACCGCCGCGGGCATGGTTCCGTTCAAGGCCTACTACAGCGATCCCGCGCGCGCTCCCTACCCGCGTGCCACCAGCTGCCAGAAGTGCTTGCGCGCGGGCGGCAAGCAGAGCGACCTCGAGAACGTCGGACGCACCCTTCGCCACCACACCTTCTTTGAGATGCTCGGCAATTTTTCCTTCGGCGATTACTTCAAGAAGGAAGCGATCGAGTGGGCGTGGGAGCTCTCGGTTGACGTTTGGAAGCTGGACCAGGCGCGCATTTGGGTGACCATCTTCGAGAACGACGACGAAGCCTTCGACTTGTGGTCGAAGCACGTCGGTTTTCCCAAGGAGCGCATCAAGCGCCTGGGCAAGAAGGACAACTTCTGGGGTCCGGTGGGCGACACCGGAGTATGCGGGCCGTCGTCCGAGCTGCACTACGACACCGGCCGCGCGGGGCCCGACGGCGGCCCCGGCCACCACGACGACAACGACCGCTACATCGAGTACTGGAACCTCGTGTTCCCGCAATTCTTCCTGACCGAAGCCGGCGTGTACGACCCGTTGCCCAAGCCCGGCATCGACACCGGCATGGGGCTCGAGCGGGTCGCGTTCATCCTGCAGGACGTCGAGGACAACTTCCACACCGACGAGTTCCTGCCCATCCGGCGCGCGATCGCCGCGGCGCTCCCGAAGGGATCGGATACGAAGAAGGCCGCCCTCGCGGTCAACGCCGCCTCCGACCACGTGCGCGCGCTGACTTTCGCGATCGCGGAGAACATTATTCCTTCCAACGAAGGGCGGGGCTACGTGCTGCGACGCTTGCTGCGGCGCGCGCTGACCAAGATGCACCCCTTCGGCGTGCGCGAGCCGTTCCTGGCCCGCGGGGTCAACGCGGTCGTGACCTCCATGGGGGGACGGTATCCGGAGATCGCGCAGAAGGTCGACTTCATCAAGCAAGTCGTCACCGGTGAGGAAGCCCGCTTCCAGGACACGCTCGAGCAGGGCATGGTTCGACTGGAGGCGCTGTTCGACGCCGCCAAGAAATCGAAGACCGTTCCCGGCGCCGACGTGTTCCAGCTCTACGACACGTTTGGATTTCCGCCCGAGCTGACGCGCGAGATGGCGCAGGACCGCGGCCTCGAGGTGGACATGCCGGGCTTCGAGAAGGCGATGGCGGAGCAGAAGACACGCGCCCGCAAGGGTGCGAAGTTTCAGCGCATTGATATCGTGGAGCAGCCGATCGGCACGAGCGACTCGACGAAAACGGCGTCGTTCAAACGGGACGACATCAAGCGGACCGAGTTCGACGGCTACGACTCGCTCGACACGCGGGCCGAAGTCGCAGGCGTCGCCGACGCGACGCCCTCCCGTGTCGCGCGCGCTGGGGGAGCGGGCGACTTCGTCGAAGTGACCACCGACCGCACCGTGTTCTACCCCGAGGGTGGCGGGCAAGTAGGCGACGCCGGCCGGGCGACAGGTGCGGGCGAGGTCGTTGACACCTATCGCGCGGGCGATTTGATCGCGCACCTGGTGAAACTCGCGAGCGGTGAATCGCGCGAGGCCCTGGTCGGTCGCTTGCAGAGCAACGCCACCGTCGAGCTCCACGTCGACCGCGAGCGCCGCTTCGCCACCATGCGCAATCACACGGCGACGCACCTCTTGCACGCGGCACTGCGCAACGTGCTGGGCACGCACGTGGCACAGGCCGGCTCGCTG
>DASPGK010000432.1:0-14416 GCA_035620655.1 Candidatus Krumholzibacteriia bacterium | reverse complement strand
GCGACTTCACCGCTCCCATGGTGAGGAGCGAATACAACCCGGCGGGATCGACCGCCTTGCGATACCCGCGGTCGCGTGAGATGACGCCCGGCTCGCTCGCGACGATCACGTTGTCGCCCACGACGCCGTAGTAGAGCGGCTTCTTCCCCACCGGGTCGCGCGCGATCAGCATGCAACCGCGCGCCTCGTCCACGATGACCAAGGCGAACATGCCGCGCAGGAGCGGCAGGCAGTCGACTCCCATCTCCTTGTACAAAAGCAGAATAACTTCGGAGTCGGACTCGGAAGCAAACCTGTGGCCGCGCTTCGAGAGCCCATCCTTCAATTCGCGGTAGTTGTAGATCTCGCCGTTGTAACAGAGGTGAACGCGACCCGACGTGTCACTCATCGGTTGGCGCCCGTTCTCGGACAGGTCGATGATCGAAAGGCGCCGGTGCGCGAGCGCCCAACTGCGATCGCGCGCCTCCGCGTAGCCGAAGGCATCCGGCCCGCGGTGGCACATCATGTCACGCAGGCCGACGATGTCGTCCTGCGACCGCTCGATCGACTGCCCGCGAAGGTTGTAGTACGCGAGGATGCCGCACACGGCTAGAGCCCCAACTGGCGCGCGATCAAGTTGCGCTGGATCTCGGACGTCCCCGAGTACAACGTCCCGCCCACTGCGTCGCGCAGGTCGCGCTCGAGTTCGTACTCGGTAGTGTAACCGTAGCCGCCATGGACCTGGATCGCGTCCAGGCAGTTCTTGACCCACGACTCGCTGATGTGGAGCTTGGCGATGGCGGACTCGGTCGCGGCCTTGCCATCGCGTTGCTTGGTCCACGCCATCTGATAGAGCAGCCAGCGCGACGCTTCCCAGCGCATCCGCATGTCGACCAGACGGTTCGCGACCGCCTGGAACTTTCCGATCGGCTGCCCGAACTGATTGCGCGTGCGCGCGTGCTCGACGCACCCTTCGAGCTGGCGCTGCATCGCGCCGACGCAGGGGGCGAAGATGCACCCGCGCTCCCATTCCATCGAGCTGCGGAAGATCGCGGCGCCCTGCCCGTCGCGCCCCAGCCGATTCCCGACCGGCACGCGGCAGTCTTCGAAAAACACCTGTGCCATGGGATCGGTACGAAGCCCCATCTTCTCGATTTCGTTGCTGACGCGCACACCGGGCGTCTCGCGCTCGACGACGAAGCCGGTGATGCCGAGGAAGCCCTTGTCCTTGCCCAGGGTCGCGAAGGTGACGAACACGTCGGCGAGCGGCGCACTCGACACGAAGGTCTTGCTGCCGTTCAATACGTAGTGATCGCCGTCGCGCACCGCGAGCGTGTTCATCGCGTGCGAGTCGGAGCCGGAGTCGGGCTCGCTCATGGCGTGCGCGCCGATCCATTCCCCGCTGCACAACTTGGTTAGGTAGCGCCGCTTCTGCTCCTCGGTCCCGAACTCGTTGATTGGCGTCTGCACGCTCCACATTTGCGCACCCAGTCCGAAGCCGAGGCCGTTGTCCTTGCACGCGTACCCCACCGCCTCCAGGGCCAATATGGTGGCGAGGAGGTCCATTCCCTGGCCGCCGTACGCGGACGGGAACGGCATGCCCTGGATGCCGAACTCCGCGCACTTCTTCCAGTGCTCGCGCGAGAACGCCCCATCCTTGTCGCGCCGGATGACGTCGTCGGAGAGCTCGCGTCGCGCGAAGCGGATCACGGCGTCGCGTAACTCGGTCTGTTCTTGGGTGAGGGAAAAGTCCATGCGCCGGACGTCTACGACTTTCCACGATTGACCAGGGCCGCGATAGTACGAACGCTGTGGAAGTTCTCGGGCAGGATGTCAGCGTCGTCGAGGTCGGCGCCGAACTCCTTCTTGAGAAACTCCGTCAACTCGACGATGCCCCACGAGTCGACGATGCCCTTTTCCAGAAGCGGCTCGTCGAGCGAGATGACGTTCTCGTCCTTCTTCATCATGAGGTTGCGTACGATGAACCGGCGGATGCTCGTTTCGGCGTCCATGTCGTCTCCTTCAGGCCGGAATGAAATCAGTTCCCCGCCGGCGCCGTACCCCCGGCGCGGCGGGCCAGCTCGACCTTGTCGACCTTACCCGTCGACGTCTTGGGCAGGTGGTCGCGCAGTTCGATACTCTCGGGGACCATGTACCGTGGCAGGTGCTCGCCGCAGAACTCGTGAAGATCTTCGGCGTCGGCGGCCGCCTCGTCCGAGAGCACGACGAACGCCACGAGCCGGTTCCCGATCGACGGATCGGGCAGCGCCACCACGGCGGCCTCCCGAACGCCTTCGTGGCGATACAGCGTCGTTTCCACTTCTCCCAGCTCGATGCGATATCCACGGCTCTTCACCATGTCGTCGCGGCGTCCGAGGAACACGTAGTTGCCGTCGTCGTCCAGCGTGACGATGTCACCCGTGCGATACGCGGTCTCGCGAAAGCCACGCGACAATGGGTTGGCGACGAAGTGGCGCTGCGTCTTCTCGGCATCTCCCCAGTATCCCTGTGCGACCAACGAGCCGCGCGCGTACAGCTCGCCAACCTCGCCCGTCCGCGAAACTCGCTTGCCGTCGTCGGCGATCGCGAACACCTCCGTGTTGGCGCACGCGATCCCGATCGGGATCGGGGCGGTGCGGTCCTCGGGAATGGGAGGCACGCGATAGTACGTGATCACATTGGTCTCGGTGGGCCCGTAGAAATTGAAATACGTCGCCTTGGGAACCAGGGCCATGAGGTCGCGCAGGTACTTCACCGGAAACACTTCACCCGCGAAGATGATGGTGCGGAGGTGGGGGTAGCGGAAGCGCCCGAGGTCGCCGCTGCGCACGAGGAGCGACAGGATGGTCGGTACCGAGTACCAAACCGAGATGCGCTCCTTCTCGATCCACTCGGCGAGCCGAAACGGAAACGACGAGAGCCCGTCGGGGACGAGAACCAGCGTCGCGGCGGCTTTGCACGCGACGAACAGGTCGAATACCGACAGGTCGAAATGCAAGGGCGCGTGGCTCGAGAAGCGGTCTTCACTCGTCGCGCCGACCGCGTCGTGCGCCCAGTCGACGAACGTGAGCGAGTTCCGGTGCGAGATCATGACGCCCTTGGGGACGCCCGTGGAACCGGATGTATACAGGATGTACGCGAGATCGGTCTCGATGGACTCGAGTACGGGCGCGTTTCCGTCGTGCCCGAGCACGTCGGTCCAGGTCACCACCGGCACCGCCGGCCCGTCGCTCCACGCGGAGTCGTCGAGTAGAATCAAGCGATCGAGCGCCGCACCCTTTGAGAGTATCTCCTCGACGGCCGCCGCCTTTTTCGCCGACGTCAGCAACACGCGAATGCCGCAGTTCTCGACGATGTAGGCCACGCGACCCGGGGGCGCTGCGGGGTCGACGGGCACGTAGACGGCACCCGCTTTCATGATTCCATAGATTCCGACGATGGCGCCCATCGACTTGGGGAGAAAGATCCCCACACGATCGCCGCGGGCAACGCCGTGGGAAGAAAGGACCGCGGCCAATCGATCGCTGATGCGATCGAGTTCCCGGTAGCTCACCGAGTCCGATCCGGCGACGACGGCGATCTGGTCGGGGGACTGGGAAGCGGCGCGGGTCAAGAGGTGCGGCAATAGGTAATGCATTCGAGGCTGCTTGGACTTCCGATGAGTGCCGGGACCTACTAAGGGACCTCGATTATAGCAGGAACCGTCCCGACGCCTCAAGGCGGGCGCGGCGGGCTACCTGCGCCCGAGCAGGGCGGGCCAATTCATCACGACGGTGACGCCAAACGGCGTGCCCGTGACGTCGGGCCCGCACACGATCAGGCGCTGGCCGTCCGGGTGGGCGGCGTACGCGGCGTGACCGAGCGGCAGCCGGCACAGCGGGCGCGGCGGCGCCAGCGTCAGCGTCGCCCCACCCGACACACCGACCGACAGCAGCGTGCTGCCGTCTCCCGCCAGGTAGACGAGCTCGCGTCCGCCCGCGACCCAATGGATCGCGTAGAACGCCTGGAAGACGCCGTGGACGCCGCGTTCCTCGGACGAGGCGCGGTGCTTCGGTCCCATATCCGGGAACGAGCGCACGTAGATCTCGGCCCGGCCGGCGTCGTCGGAACGGTAGGCGATCCAGCGCCCGTCGGGCGAAATGGCCGCGTCGCCCTCGTTGAATCGGGTTTGCAGGAGCGGCCGCGGCACGCGATCGCCCGTCATCGGGAACAACCACAAGTCGCTGTTCGTCTTCTCGGTGAGCACGCTGAACACGATGCCGCTTCCGTCCGGCGCCCACGCTTCGGTCTTGGTGAACAACTCACCGGAGTCGAACAGCTTCTCTTCCTCACGCGACCCATCGCTCGGTTTGATGTAGAGGTTCTCGCGGCCTTCCCGGTTCGACGTGAACACGATCGATTTTCCATCCGGCGACCACATTGCGTCGAAATTCTCGGAGTTCTCGAACGTGAAGCGCGTCGCCACGTCGCGCTCCACGTCGAACATCCAGATGTTCGCGGCACCATCGGGACGCCACTCCACGAGCGTCATGCGGCGGCCGTCGGGTGAGAAGACCGGCTCGACGAAGAAACCCGACGGTACCGTAATGCGTCCCCGCGGCCGGCCGTCGCGGCCGAGCCACTGCACGGTCGTGTTCGGCGTGCCGGCAAACGTGCGCACCAGCACGTCGTTTTCGGACACGGTGGCGCCCCCGGCGCCGGAGTAGCCTCCCCCGACACCGGCCATCTCGCCGATCGGTACGGGCTCGCCTTCGACCTCGAGCGAGCGCGCGTCGAACGCGGCGGCGATGATGTGCTCGTCCCGGAACGACAATAGATACCCGGAGCGTGAATACACGGGTGCCCCGGCCATGCGCGCGATCACCGGGCTGGTTTCGCCGTCGAGCGAACCCACGCGAACGTCGAACAGCTGATCGCGAGGGGGCAGCACGACAAAGACGAATCGCTTTCCGTCGGGCAGGAACATCGGGAAGCGGTGGGTGGCGTCGCCGTTGGCCGTGTCGACCTCGGTGACCACGCGCGTTTCGCCGCCGCGCGCCGACACGCGAACGATCGGTCCCGACGCGGCCGGCTGAAACACGATGTCGTCGTTGCGGCTCCACGTGCCGCCGCGGGGGTCGGGCGCGTCGCAGAGCGCCTGCGCGACGCCGTCGGCGATCGACACGCGTCGCAGTTTTCCGGCCGAAAAGTAAGCGAGGTGCGCGCCGTCGGGAGAGAAGAACGGCATCGACGCGCCCTGCGTGCCGTTGATGCGGATCGACTCGTGCGAGTCGAGCCGACGCACGAAGACGTGCGCGACGCCAACGGTGTCGGTGGCGCAGTACGCGAGGGCGCTCCCGTCCGGGGACACCGCCACGTGCGGCTGGCCGATTACGAACCCATAGTTCGCCGGCGGCTCGACGGTGAAGCGAATCGGCATGGGCGGCGCCGATCGATGCGTGAGGAGCAGGGACCCGAAGCCGATAGCCGCGGCCGCGCACACCGCCGCCGCGATCCACGCCGTGCGCGCGGCCCTTCGACGGTGCGCCGCCACCGGAGCGGAAATGCCGGCGCTGGAACCGGCGTCGCGAATCCACGCCAGCTCGAGCCCGACGTCGCGCGCGCTCTGCCAGCGATCGTCGGGGTCTTTGGCGAGGCAACGCTTCACCAGGTGCTCGAGCGCGGGCGGCGTCATCGGCGCCAGATCCGCCATGGCGCGCGGCTGCTCCTTCAAGATGGATGCGATCAGGCTCGCTTGACTCGTGCCCGAGAAGGCGCGCTGCCCCGTCGCCATCTCGTAGAGCACGGCGCCCAAGGCGAAGATGTCGGTGCGCGCGTCGGCCTCGCCGCCTTCGAGCTGCTCGGGTGCCATGTACTGAAACGTCCCCACGATGGTCCCCGCTTTGGTCAGCGGACGGCTCATGGTGGGCGACTGAGTGGCGTCGGTGGGTCCTTCGAGGCCGGTGGAGCGTGCCAGCCCGAAGTCGAGGAGCTTGGCACCCGACTTGGTTAGCATGACGTTGCCCGGCTTCAAGTCGCGGTGAATGAGCCCCGCGCGGTGCGCCGCGGAGAGTGCGTCCGCGACCTGGATGCCGACCTGCAAGAGCTCGGCGGTCGGAAGCGGCCCCTTCTCGATCCGGCTCGCCAGCGACTCTCCCTCGAGGTACTCCATGACGAAGAAATCGGCGCCGACGTCGTGGAGCACGCAGATGTTGGGATGGTTGAGGCTCGAAACCGCCCGCGCCTCGCGCTCGAAGCGCTGGCGCACTTCCGGCTGGCTCACGAGATGCGCCGGCAGGACCTTGATCGCAACCATGCGGTCCAGCCGAGTGTCGCGGGCGCGATAGACTTCGCCCATGCCGCCCGCGCCGAGCGTGCCGAGGATTTCGTAGGGACCGAGCCGGGTGCCGTTGGCGAGCGACATTCGGGGCATTGTGCCCCAATCGAAGCGGTGCGGCAAGGTCGGGTTTGCCGGGTGCCACCGGCGTGCGTAGATTAGCCCGGCCATGCGCACGCTGGTTTGGATTCGGGGCAAGGACCTCCGCGTCAGCGACCACCCGCCGCTGCTCGACGCCGCGTCGCGCGGCGAGGTCATCCCCCTGTTCGTGCTCGACCCGTTCTTTTTCGCGCCCGCGCGCGCGCAGGAGATACCGCACCGCATCCAGTTCCTGCTCGAGTCGCTGCGCGAGCTATCCGGGAGCATCGCGGCTCTGGGCTCGCGCCTGATCCTGGTCGAGGGAAAGAGCGTCGACGTGGTTCCGCGTCTGGCCGCCGAATGGAATGTCGACCGCGTGGTCGCACACCGCTGGGTCGAGCCCTTCGCGCGTGAGCGGGACCGGCGGGTGGCCGATGCGCTGCGCGTGCCCTTCGTTCTCTACGAAGGTGAGATGCTCCTGCCGCCCGAGACGCTGCGAACCTCCGCCGGCGAGCCCTACTCGGTCTTCACGCCGTTCGCGCGCGCGTTTCACGCGACGGCATCCATCGCCAAGCCGCTGCCCGCGCCGCGCGCGCTGCCGCCGCTTCCACCCGGCGTCGATGCTCCTCGCATCCCCATTCCCACGCTGGAGTCGGTCGGGATCGTGCGCAACGATGCGTTGCTCGCGGGCGGCGAGGGCGCTGCTCGCGCGCGCTTGGACGCGTTCCTTTCCGGGCCCGCCGCGCACTACCACACCGCCCGCGATCGCATGGATCGTGCGGGCACGAGCCGGTTGTCACAAGACCTCAAGTTCGGGACGCTGTCGGCAAGGACGGTATGGACCGCGATAGACTCGGAGCTCGGAGAGTCGCACGCCGCGCGCGTATTCAAGAATGAGCTCGTGTGGCGCGAGTTCGCGCACTCGACCTTGTGGGACCGCCCCGACTTGCTCATGCGTCCCTTTCGCCCCGGCTTCGAAGGATTCCCGTGGGTGCGGAACGAAGCGCACTGGCGCGCGTGGACGGAGGGTCGCACTGGCTACCCCGTGGTCGACGCCGCCGCGCGGCAACTGCTTGGCGAGGGCTTCGTGCACAACCGCGCGCGCATGATCGCCGCCGGCTTCCTCACCAAGCACTTGCGCGTCGACTACCGTCGCGGCGAGGCGCATTACATGAAGTACCTGACCGACGGCGACTGGGCGCAGAACAACTTCGGGTGGCAGTGGTCGGCGGGGTGCGGGTGCGACGCGCAGGCGTACTTTCGCGTGTTCAACCCGATCATCCAAGGAGGGAAATTCGATCCCGAGGGAGCGTATGTGCGCCGGTGGGTCACGGAATTAGCGCGGGTTCCGGCGAAGTGGATCCACCGTCCGTGGGAGGCGCCGGCCCCCCTACTGCGCCACGCCGGAGTCGTGCTGGGGGAGAACTATCCGCGGCCCATCGTCGATCATTCCGCCGCGCGCGAGGCGTTCCTCGCCGCGGCGAACCGGCACCTGAGAACCTAGTCGTCTCCGGCGTCGTCCGACATCGCATCGGGGAGCTCGTTGACGTCGTCGGTGCGACGCGGGAAGTATCGCGCGAGCTCGGCGGCCACGGTCGCGATTCCTTCCGCCAACCCGTCGCCGAAACGGCGTTGCGCGAAACGCGACTCGACGTGCGTGACAACCCCCGTCCAGAAGTCCGGCGCGACGTGCGTGTGGATGCCCTTGTCCCCGATGACCGCGAACCGGTGGTCGCGCACGGAGACGAAGAAGAGCACGCCGTTGCGTTCGCGCGTACGCGCCATGCCGATCCTCTCGAACGCCTTGCGCGCCTCGACGGTCGGTTCGTGGTGGGTGCGCTCCGCCAAGTGCACGACGACCTCTCCCGACGTCTTGGCTTCCGCGTCTCGAATCGCGGCCGCGACCTGCGCGCGCTCCTCGCTTGTCAGCAACGTGCGCACCGAGTCGCGGCGCGCGCGATGCGCCCGGTAGGAGAGGAACCCTCCCAGGACGCAGAACACGATCGCGACCAGGCTCATCGCGAAGACGGCGCCCCGCGTCCAGGCCGACCACGTGTGCGCGGGCGGCGCAACGATCTCGCGCATCACCACGGCGGCGACGAGAATCGCGAGCACCACCCCGGCCGCGGCCAGGAAGGCCGCGACGGCGCGCAGGGCGCGCGAGGATGCCGGTCCGTTCACGGTCACCACCTCCCGGAGGCGCCCCCGCCTCCAAAGGAACCGCCACCGAACGAACCGCCTCCCCCACCCGAACCGCCCCCTCCGAAACCGCCGAAGCCTCCGCCCCCGATGTACGGTCCCCGCCAACCCCCGCCGGTCCACCCCTGGCGCGAGATCCATCCGCGCCGGGCGCGGCGCGAGACCGAGATGAAGACCAGAATAAAGATCAGGATGAACACGAGCGGGAGCCACGCCGGCAGCTCGGCGTTGGCCGGCTCCGGCAGCGTCTCGCCGCGCGCGAGCCGCGCGAGACTCGACACCGCGCGCGAGAGACCCAGACCGTAGCGGCCCTCGCGGAACGCGGGCGCGATGTCGTTGCGAATGATGCGGCCGGCCATCGCATCGTTGACCACGGCTTCCAGGCCGTAGCCCACTTCGATGCGCACGCTGCGCTCCTCCATGCCGACGACGATGAGCGCGCCGTTGTCGCGCTCGGCGCTGCCGGGCTTCCATTTCTCCGCGAGCGCCATCGACACGTCCTCGATGGGGTCGCCTTGGAGGGACTTGAAGATCGCAACGCCGATCTCCAGACCGCGCCGGTCATAGACCATCAGCGTGTCTTCCAGGACGCGCCGCTCGTCGGACGAGAGCGCGCCGGCTTCGTCGTAGACGAAACGCGACGGCGCTTCGGGCAAGCGCACGCGTACGCTCGGCGCCGCCGAGGCAAGCGCGGCGAGAAGCACGAGCGCGGGCGTCGCCAGCGCGACCAGACGCGCGCGGCGTGGAAGAGTGACGCGGGACGTTCGCACGGGCGCTAGAATTCGACCTTGGGCGCTTCCTCGGCGCCTTCCTTGGCCTCGAAGTAAGCCTTCGGAGCAAAGCCGAACATGCCGGCGAGCATGTTCATGGGGAAGCTCTTGACTGCGGTGTTGTACGTCTGCACGGTCTCGGTGAAGCGACGTCGCTCGTTGGCGATGCGATTCTCGGTGCCCGCGAGCTCGTCCTGGAGCGCCAGGTAATTCGCGTTGGCCTTGAGCTCGGGGTACTGCTCGACGGTGACGAGCAAGCGCGACAGGGCCGACGAGAGCTCTCCCTGGGCCTGCTCGAAGCGCTGCAGCGACTGCGGGTCGTTGAGCATCTCGGGCGTGATCTTGATCTGCGTGGCCGCCGCGCGCGCCTCGATGACGCGCGTCAGCGTTTCCTGCTCGAAGTTAGCCGCGCCCTTGACGGTCTCGACCAGATTGGGGATCAAGTCGGCGCGGCGCTGGTAGACGTTCTCCACCTGGCTCCATGCCTGCGCGACCCCCTGGTCGAGCTTGATCACGCGGTTGTAACCGGAGACTCCTGCGATCGCCACGAAGACGAGCAGGATCACGACGGCAATGGCTACGATCTTTCCCACGATTGACCTCCTATCGGCGCGGTTGGCGCCGGTCACGATAGCATACACGGCAAAGGGTGTCGTCTTCGATTCCCGGAGGATCTTGGGTCGGCGCGATCGCCTCCGCTCAAACTGCAGCGCGAGAGAGACAATATTGTCGCATTCGCGCTGCAGAAATCGCGTCGAGGGACGATCGCGCCGGCCCTAAATCACTCGAATGGGCACCACGACCACCATCTGGCCGGCCCACTGCAGACGGCGCTGAATGGCGTACGCGGTTTCGTTGTGGAGGAGCGGGTGGAACCACTGTTCCTTGCCGAAGATCACCTTGCCGGCGAAGAACATGATCTGCGGGAACTCGCCCGCGACCTCCAGACACAGCCGCTCCGCGCCCTCGACCGCTTCGGTGTCGATCGAGTAGCGATACGTGGCCGGGATTCCTTGCTTGCGCGCGAACGCCACGTACCGCTGCAAGTCCTCTTCGAGGTGGTCACGCAACGCGTCGACGGTGCCTTCCCCCTTGAACTCCTTGGAGTCGACCACACCCACCGACACGAACACCACGCCCTTGAAGTGGCCGGGGAACTTGGAGAACACGCTCAAGCACGTGTGCAATCCCACGCCGCCGTAGTCGCCCACCAGGACCGCGGCTACCGAATCGGAGCGCTTGGGCTCGAGCGGTTCGTCGGGCGCGTCGGGGGCGCGCGGGACCTCGATCAGCGACTCGTATAGCTTGGCCACCTTGCGCGACACGCTTTCGTAGTGACGGCGGATGCCGAAACAGAGCGCCACCACGCCGCCGGTCACGAGCAAGGTGACCCAGCCGCCTTCGCCGAACTTCTCGAGTGTCGTGATAACCAGGATGGTGGCGCACAAGAGCAAGCCGAACGAGAACAGCAGAACGCGGCGCTTGCTGCGGCGCGACGCCTTCTTGGTGCGCAGCGTGTACAGCAGCATCCCCAGCATCGAGAGCGAGAAAGTGACGAACACGTTGATCGAGTACATGACCACGATGTGCGACACGTCGCCGCGCGTATAGAGGAGCGCCGCCATCGAGGCGATGCACATCAGAATGACCCCGTTGCCGGTGACCAGGCGGTCCGACAACGCGGCGAAGCGGTGCGGCATCCAGGAGTCGACCGCCATGTTGGCGAGCACGCGCGGGCCCCCGACGAATCCCGCCTGCGCGGCCACCACCAAGAGCGCGCCCTCCGACACCAGGGTGAGAATGGTGAATCCTTGCCCCATGGTCGAGTTGCCCGCGAACGCCGTGGAGAGCACGGCGTTCATCGTCTTCCCTTCCACGTGCGCGATGTCCCAGAGCAGATAGCACAGGATCAGCCCCGCCGCCGTGAGCGCGAGCGAGATCGACATGTAGAGCATGGTGCGCTTGCCGGTCTGAGCGCGCGGCTCGCGCATGATCGCGAGCCCGTTCGAGACGGCCTCGATGCCGGTGTAGGTGCCGCCGCCCAGCGAGTAGGCGTGAATGAACAAGAGCGCCAGCCCGCCCGCCCCCAGGGTCGCGAGCCCGTTCGAGAAGCCGGTTTGCACCTCGCGCGCGGTAGCGGGCATCTCCGACGCGTGCAGGAAGATCGCGCCTACGATCAGGATGATGTGCGTTACGATGAACAGCAGAAAGATCGGCGTCAGCGTGAGCACCGACTCGCGCACCCCGCGCAGATTGAGCAACAACAGGACGATAATCAGGAATATCTCGACCGGCAGCTTCCATACTTGGTACTCGATCGGGAACAAGCTGAAGAGCGCGTCGCCCGCGGCCGCGATGGAGATAGTGATGGTCAGCACGTAGTCGACCACGAGCGCGCTGCCCGACACCGCGCCCACCCGTTTGCCGAGCAGCTTGGTGGCGACGAAGTAGCCCCCGCCGCCGTGCGGGAACAATTCGATGATGCCGTTGTACGCCGCCGAAATGACGAAGACGGTGATGGCGGTCAAGAGCGCGAGGCCGACCGCGAGGTAGGTATGATCACCGAGCGCCTTGAACGCCTCCTCGGGGCCGTACGATGACGACGAGAGTCCGTCGGCGCCGAGCCCGACCCAGGCGAGAAACGCGATCAGCGAGATGTGCTCGTAGACCGACCGGTCACGCAAGTCGCGCGGCGGCCCGATCAATATCGAGCGGAGGCGCGTGCGACGACTGACCGGGGGGTCCGATCGCGTCTCGCTTGCGTCCGGGGGCGAGTCCGGCGTGCGGGGTGTTTCCATCGTTTCCGGAGGCCGCCGATCGGCTCCGATTCGGCGGCGAATCGGCGAACGGTACGCCCTGGCAAGGCCCTCGTCAAGGGGCGCGGTTGCCGGTCCGCGTCCGCCGTGCTATCCTACGGCCCGCGCTCGCGATCCCCGCGTGCCGTCCCAACCCGAGGTATTCATGCCCGAAAAGAACGAACGAGACCGAACCGCCAGCATCGCCGTCTTCTGCGACTTCGAGAACATCGCCATCGGCGTGCGCGAATCGCGCTACGCCGAGTTCGACATCAGCCGCGTCCTCGAACGCTTGCTCCTCAAGGGAAGCATCGTGGTCAAGAAGGCGTACTGCGACTGGGACCGCTACAAGGACTTCAAGCGCCCGATGCACGAGGCGGCCTTCGAGATGATCGAGATCCCGCACGTGCGGCAGTCGGGCAAGAACTCGGCCGACATTCGCATGGTGGTCGACGCGCTCGACCTGTGCTACACCAAGCCCCACGTCAACACATTCGCGGTGATGAGCGGCGACTCGGATTTCTCGTCTCTGGTCACGAAGCTCCGCGAGAACAACAAGATCGTGATCGGCGTCGGAGTCAAGAACTCGACGTCGGACCTGTTCACGACCGCGTGTGACGAGTTCATCTTCTATGACGATTTGGTGCGCGAGCACGAGAAACGCCGCAAGAGCCGCAAGCGCGCCCCCGCCAAAGCGAAGGCCGCCTCCGCGCCGCGCGCGACCGCGGGAGAGGCGGACACCGAGGAGCGCCGGCAGAAAGCGTTCGACCTGGTGCTCGATACCATCGATATGCTTTGGGACGAGCGCGGCGACGAAGACGAGATCTGGGGGTCGATGGTCAAGCAGGCCATCAAGCGCCGGCAGCCGAGCTTCAACGAGTCGTACTATGGTTTTCGCGGTTTCAACGATCTCCTGAAGAGCATGGAGCAGGAGGGTTTGATCGACATCGAGCCCGACGAGCGCTCCGGCGGCTACATCATCCGCGACGTGACCACGCCACCGGCTGCCTAGCCGCGGCGATTCCCCTCGCGCCCGTTCAGTCCCGCTTCCGCCGTACCCGCGGCGGCGCGCTATCCCATCGCTCGAGTGCGAGTGCCACCGCGCGCGCGCCGCGCCGCAGAAACACGCCCCCCCCCACGTTCACGAAGTCTTTCGCCAAACGGGCACGGTACCACCGTGCCGAGCGAACATGGATCGCGCGGTCGGTGCGCCGCATGTCGAGCAGACCGTCGTCTATGTCGTCGCGGGTGGGCACGTCGAAGTAGAGCGCTCCGCGGCACACGCGCGCGATCGACGCGAAGCTGCGCCCGACCGTGTCGTCGTCCGCGTACTGGAGCACGTCCTGACACACCACGAGGTCGAACTTGCGCCGCGAGGTGAACGCGTCGATGGATGCCGGCGTCCACCCGTAACGTTGGCACAGGTACTCGCTCGGGTCGATGCCGACGTACTCGATGTCGCGATCGATGCGCTGCAGAGCACGCTTCCACAAACCGGTTCCGCACCCGGCGTCGAGGACGCGGCGCACGTCGAGCTGGAGATGGTCGAGGTAACTGGTGACGAAGCGAGCGCGCTTCAGCACTTCGTCGGCGCCGACCACGGCGGTGCGCGGCGCGTGGTAGTAGCGCTGGAAGAAAGCCCGGTCGAAAGAACGGCGGACCGTGTTCGTGGCCGACCTACTGCGCGCGCGGAGGGAAATCGGCCAGCATCTTGGTGATCACCTTGTTGAAGCGGTCCAGCCGGTCCTGGAAGCCGACGTAGTCCTGGAGCCGCGCTTGCGCCGTCGAGCTCCACACCTGCTGTCCCGTCTTTGCGTCCATCGCGAAGATGATGATCGTCCCCTCGTTCCAAACGTCGTCGTCGCTGATCTGGCTCCACGCCATGTCGTAGCCCTTATAAACGTCGTCCATCTTCTGCTCGTCGAACTTCTGCTCGGCAGCAACGTGCATCAAAATCACGAAATCTGGATTCTCCGTCGAATTCGTGTATCCGAGCTTCGTCATTTCTTCGACGAAGTGCCTGGCTACGGCCACACGAAATTGCGGCTGGTCTATGTGCTCGAGTCCGGTGGCGGGGTAGCTCTCGCGTCCCGACATCCACGTTTTGTACGCCGCAAAGTCGACGCCGGCCACCGGCTGCGGCGTGATCTTGACGCTGCCGTCGAAACCTTTCTGGGAGCAAGCGGGCAGTAGAACGAGGGCCACGAGGGCCGGGACAACCAGTCGCTTCATCGATCGACCTCCATCGAACGTTGGAGGTCGAGATATAGCACGAAACC
>DASPGK010000431.1:0-5186 GCA_035620655.1 Candidatus Krumholzibacteriia bacterium | reverse complement strand
GTGCGCCGGCCGGCCAGGCTGCGGATCAACTCGCGAATCTCGACGATCTGCTTGGGGTCGAGGCCCACCGTGGGTTCGTCCAGGAAGAGCACGTCGGGGTCGTTCAGGAGCGCCTGCGCCAGTCCCACGCGCTGGCGGAATCCCCGCGAGAGGGTTCCGATGCGGCGGCCCCGCACCTCGCCGATGCCGCACGCGTCGACGACGAAGCCGATGCGTCGCGCGCGCTCGGCGCGCGCGACACCCTTGAGCACGCCCACGAACTCGAGGTACGCGGACACGGTGAGGTCGCGATAGAGCGGTACCGATTCGGGGAGGTACCCGATGCGCGCGCGCACCTGCATCGATTGTGTGACGACGTCGAACCCGGCCACGCGCGCCCGCCCCGACGTGGCCGGCAGGAATCCGGTCAGCATGCGCAGGGTCGTGGTCTTGCCGGCGCCGTTGGGTCCCAGGAATCCCACGATCTCGCCCACCCCGACCGAGAACGAGACCTCGCGCACCGCGTCGCGCGACCCGTAGCGCTTACTTAGAGCGTGGACGTCGATCATGCGGATTCGCCGGGCTCGCGCTGGACGCGCGTGTCGAAGGCGGCCGCGCGCCGGGTGGGCGCGCCGGAGAAAAAAATTGCCTCATTGGGGGTTTGCACGTAACATTCACCGCTCGACCGCGTAGACAGTCGGGGCGGCCGGTAACCGCCTAGATCGATTCAACTCGTAGAAACGTAAGGCGTATCCATGATTCGTGGCAAGACGTTACGTGGGATCGCGGCCGCTCTGGCCGCGGTTTTTGTTATTTCCCTCGCGGCACCCGCCTCGGCGGCGGATTCGCTCCTCTTGTCGATCCTCTTGCCCGGCCTCGGCCAGGCCCAGGACGGTCACTACGCGAAGGCATCCGTCTTCGGGTCGGCAGCACTGATTTCATGGACGGGTCTGTTCGCGACGCAACTCAACTACTCGCGAACGGTCGACCGCTACGAGAACCAGAAGCGAAATTACCTGGCCTACCAGGACCAGCTCGAAAACGGGCAGACCGTCTACATCGGCGACATCAACGACACCTACACCGCCATGAGCAACGCGTACAACCAGGCCGAGGACGACGAGAAGGTGCGCAACATCTTCATCGGGGCCCTCATTGTCACCTATGGGCTCAACATTGCCGACATTCTGTTGACCGGCGAAGACACCGGCGAAGTGGACCGCGCGCCGAGCGCCCCCAGCACCTCGCTCGAGTGGCGTGGCGGCGGCCTTCACCTGGTGCGAACGATTCGTTTCTAGGAGTGCGACGCATGCATTTTTCTCGTTCCACACATCGTCTGTCATTCCGGGCCGCGGCTCTTGCACTTCCGATTCTGCTGTTGGGAGTGGCTGGGTGTCCCAAACAGGAGGACTTTCCGGTCGCGCTCGACCTGGACGTTCCGCCGACCCCCTTCAACTTCGTTATCAGTAACGCGGGCACGAATTACACCTTCGCGTGGGAAGTCAGCGACCCCGCGGCGGTCGATCATTATCTGGTCTATCTCCTCGGGGGCGGCCTGGCTCCCAACGAGGTCATCATCGAGACGGCCCTGACCTCGGTCACCTACGACGTCGGGTTTTCGCTGGCCGGCCTGCAGTTCGCGGTCTCCGCGGTCAGCGCTCAGGGCGTCGAGGGCGAATGGACCGTCCGTGCGGCCCAGTAGCTAAACCTCTCTAAGAGTCGTTTTTGCAGTCTGTTATGCGAGGCACCTCGCCTCTGCCATGAACCGCGTCCGCCCCCCGCGGCGCGCGTGGTACGATCCCTGCACTCCTCGCGCGGTCCCTGTGCCGGGACCGCACCATGCAAGCCGTCCTACGCATCGCCGGGTACGATTCCTTCGAGCAGATCGCCGTCGGGGGGATGGCGGTCGTCTTCAAGGCGCGCAAGCTCTCGGTCAAGAAGACGGTCGCGATCAAGGTCCTCCTGCCGCACCTGGCGGCGGATGCCCGCTTCATCACGCGCTTCCAGCAGGAAGCGGAGGCCGCCGCCCGCATCCAGCACGACAACATCGTCAATGTGATCGATTCGGGGAAGTCGGACGGCGCCTACTTCATCGTCATGGAGTACTACGACGGCTTGACCGTCGAGGAACTCCTGAGCACGCAAGCGCGCTTGCCCATCGACGTCGCACTCTCGGTCGTGCTCAACGTGTGCTACGGCCTCGAGGCGGCGCACGCGCAGAACCTCGTCCACCGCGACATCAAGCCCGCGAACATCATCTTCACGCGTCAAGGCGGCATCAAGGTCGCGGACTTCGGACTCGCAAAGGCGATCGATAAGCTCACCCTGGTCACCCACGCCGGCAAGGTGGTGGGTACGCCGGCCTACATGTCGCCCGAGCAAACCCGGGGCGAGGCGGTGGGTACGGCGAGCGACATCTTCTCGCTGGGTGTCGTCGCCTACGAGATGCTGGCGGCCAAGCGTCCCTTCGAAGGGGCCAGCTACTCGGAGGTCGTCGACCGCATCCAGCACGTGGAACCGCAGGCGGTTGCGTCGTTCAATCCGCTGGTCGAGGAGCCATTCGAGCAGATCGTGCGCCGCATGCTGGCCAAGCCTCTCAACGCCCGTTACGCGCATGCGTCCGAGATCGTAATGGATCTGGAAGAGGCCATGGACAAGCACGGCCTGCGACGCGACCGGCGCGGGTTGGAGGAGTTCTTCAAGGACCCGGCCGGCTACACCCAGAAATCGAACACGGCGTTGCTCGCGCGTCTCCACGGCGAGACGCCGCGCGGTCCCGACCGCAATCGCGGCGTCGGCGTGCGACACTATCGCAAGATCCTCTTTCTGAATCCGGACGACGAGGCGGCGCGCGCAGCCCTGGAGAAGATGGGCGAGAACGCAAGCGCGGGCAGCGAGAGCCCGGCCATGGGCGAGCCCGTGCGGCGTGCGCCCAGCATGCCCGCCGCCGACCCCAACGCGGACTATCGCGTGATTCTCGAGACCATCGATCGCTCGATCGAAACGCCGGACACATTTGCGCTCAAGTTGTCGATTCGGCTCAAGTCGCCGGTGGTGCGCATGCGTCAACTGGTGTCACGGGCGCCGGTCACGATGGCACAGCGCCTCCCGTACAAGAAGGCGCGCTGGCTCATGAAAGTGATCGAGGAGTTGGGCGGTACCGCTCGCCTGGAGGTCGTGGTCGACGCGGCCCCGGTGGTCGATGAGAAGCCCGCGCCGGCGACCTCGAGGGAGATCGCGAAACCGCTCGAGCGGCGCTCGCCCAGCGGCGGCATTCTGTGCCCGCGCTGCGGATGGGAAGAAGAGCCCGACGCTCGCTTCTGCTCGCTGTGTCTCCAGCACTTCAACAAGACCGACAAGATCGACGCGCCCAACTTCGCCACCCGACCCGGGTTCGACGACCCCAACGAGAATCCGCTGTCGGAGGGTGAAGCGACCCGGGCCGCGCCGGCGCCCGCGCCAAGCCCCGGCCTCCCGCGCCGCCCGGTCCTCATCGCGGGCGCGATCGGGGTCGCCGCGGTCGTGGTCTTGCTCGTGCTTCTTCTGGGCCGCTAGGCGGACTCTCGAACAAGCTGCCGGTTTCTCCCGCGTCGTCGGGGTGCGTCGTACTCGCGACGAGCGCGGGGTACGCGCGCCGCAACGTGGCCGGTGCCGGGAGCGAACGTCCCAGGAGCATCGCCGCCAGCTCGAAGGCATTGGCGGGCGCTTGACCGCGGAAATGATTGTTCAATACGACGAACACGCGCTCCGACGCACGCGCCGCGGCGCGGATCACCTCGGTCCAGGGAGAGAGCTCTGTCCGCGAGTACAAGTAGTCGTAACGCGCGTCGCGGCCCGCATCGGCGGCGAACCAGTTCCGGTAGTTGCGGCCGTGAAGGCGAAAGTATGCGCCGGCCGGGCCCGGGCGGTAGTGGTACGGCCGCAGGGACTCACCGATGACGGGTTGGTCGATGCCGCACACGCACAGCGGCTGTTCGGCCAAGTAGGCCTGCGCCTGCTCCGACTCCCAGGACGCGTGGCGCACCTCGAGCGCGAGGGGGAGCGCCTTCAAGTCGGCGACCAGCGCATCCAGCCGGCGCCGTGACGACGCATCGAATCGAAACGACCACGGGTACTGGAGCAGGATGGCGCCTAAGCGTCCGCCGTCGTGCAGTACCGACATCGCGTTCACGAACTCGGCGCGGTCGGACGGACTCGCGTCGTCGCGATGCGTGAACGACTGGTGCGCCTTGGCGGTGAATAGGAAGCGCGGGTGGATCTCCACGCGCTCGACCCAGCGCCGGCACGTCGCGGGTGCCGGAACGCGGTAGAAGGTGCTATTGATTTCGATGAGGTTGAAGTACGATGCGACGTATGCGAGCGGGTCGAAGCCGCGCGGACGCGGGGACGGATACATGGTTCCGTACCAGTCGTCGTACTGCCATCCCGCGGGACCGATATGAAGCCGGGATTCCAGGGACACCGATCGTTCCTCCCAAGCGCGTGTCGATGCACGCGACACGCCTCACGCGGGAAAGAAGTATAGCACGCGTCGCGTGCGCGACGCGTTTTTCGTCATGAGCGGAGGAATCGGCTTACCAGCGATGCGCGCGCGCCTCTTCCTCCCGGGAATCGTCGTGCTGGCCGCGGTGCTCAGGTTCTGGCACATCGGCGCCCAAAGCCTCTGGATCGACGAGTACCTCACCCTCGAGGTCGCGACCGCGAAGCCGGGCTATCCCATCTGGCAGCTCCTCCTGCACAACATCCACGGCCCGCTGCACGCCCTTTCGGTGTTCCTGTTCGGGCTGATTGGTCGAAGCGACGGCTGGCTGCGTCTTCCCAGCGCACTCGCGGGCATCGCCACCGTTCCGCTGTTGTTCCTGTGGATGCGACCCCGCTTCGGCCAGAGGGCAGCGCTATGGGGCGCGCTGCTCCTCGCGATCAACCCTTTGCACGTGCACTACTCGCAAGAGCTTCGCAACTATGCCTTCGCGGTCCTGTTCGTCATGGCCGGCGCGGTGTGCGTCGATGGCTTGATCGCGCGCGCCACGCGGGCGCGCGCGGCCGCCTTCGCAGTGTGCGCGGCAGCAGCCGTGCTGTCGAATTTTTCGGCCACGTTTTCCTACGCCGCACACGCCGTCTCGTACTTCAAGCGGGCCGGCGTCACGCGTACCACCGTGGCACGATTCGCGGCGATTTCACTGCTCCTCGTGGTGTTGATCTCGCCC
>DASPGK010000430.1:0-11066 GCA_035620655.1 Candidatus Krumholzibacteriia bacterium | reverse complement strand
CGTCGTGCGCATTCCCATCGCGGCCACCGAAGCCGACCGCGCGGAGCTCGTGTACGGCGCGGAGCTGGTTCGCGAGCAGGCGGTCAAGGGCGACTTCGCCGAGATCGCGAAAGCGTACTCGGAGTCGCACACCGCGGCGGTCGGAGGCGAGACGGGATTCATCGGCGCGGCCCAGCGCGACCCGGCCGTGATGGCGGCCATCGCCTCGCTCAAGCCCGGCGACGTGAGCCCGGTGACGTCGACTCCCGACGGCGTGGCGATCGTTCAGTTGGTGGCGACCAAGAAGGAGCGGGGCGAGACGTTGTACAACATCCGCGAGATCGTGATGAAGCTCGCACCCGGTCCCGCGACCATCGATTCTCTTTCGGCACTCGCGCAGGACATCCAGCAAGCCGCGGAGGAGAACCGGGACTTGGCGGCGGCGGCGAACGCGCGCGGGCGCGAGGTCGTGACCAGCCAGCCCTTCGCGAAGGGGATGCCGATTCCGGGCGTGGGATACGTTCCGGCGCTCTCGCGCTTTGCGTTCGCGGCGGAAATCGGCGCCGTCAGCGGCGTGGTCGCCGACGAAAACAACTTCTACGTCGCGCGCCTCCAGAACCGCACCCCGGCCGCTGCGCGCCCCTTGACCGAAGTCGCCCAGGCCATCAAGTCGACCCTCGAGCGCGAGGCCAAGACGGAATCGGCGCGCCGCAAGGCGCGGGCATTCCTTCGCTCCGCGGTCACGCCCCGGACCACGTTCCGCGAAGTGGCCCAGCAGTATGGTTACGACGTCGCCAAGACCGACTCGTTCTCGGTGTCGACTCCGGTGGCCGACCTGCCACCGTACAGCACCTTCGCGCGCGCCGCCTTGTCGGGCCAGCCCGACGACACGGTCGGCCCGATCGCGAGCGGCAACGCCGTGTACGTGATCCACGTCACCGGACGCCGCGACCCCGAGCCGGCGCGGATGTCGGCGTTGATCCCGGGCACGCGCGAGAGGCTCTACCAACAGAAGGTACAGGCGTACGTTCTCTACTGGTTCGCTCACCTCAAGGAGACGAGCAAGATCGAGGATCTACGCGAGGTTTCTTCGTAGCGAGTGGGCGGCGCCCCGATACGGGGGCACAACGGCGAGTTACCTGCGGGCCCGGCCTCGGCCGGGCCCGTTTTCATTCCGTGGGCGGCTTGTCGGTCTTCTTATCCGTCGACGACTCGATCTCCTCGCGCGCCTCGCGAGTGGCCTGCTTGAACTTTCGGATCGACTTGCCGAATGCTTCCGCGAAATCGGGAAGGCGCCGCGGGCCAAAGATAATCAAGACGATGACGAGGATAATGACCAGCTCGTTCCAGCCGATCGGTCCCAAGAACGCGAACACCATGACTCCTCCGCGCGCTACCAGTAGTAGCGCAAGAAACCAAAGACGACGAAGACTCCGAGCACGCTCATCATGTTGACGCGCAGGGAGAACCCGAAGGTGAAGCTAAACACGACCAAGTCGACGTGCACCGGGCCGACGTGAAAGTCGGTGCTGTTGACGAACACGTCGCGGATCACCTTTCCCTCGGGAAGTATAACACCGATTGCTTCACCCAGAACCGTTCCCACGACGATCCCGAGAAACAGAATCAGCGTGACCAACGCTAGCGGTCGGCGGCGCGGTGCCACGGCTTCCTCCTCGACGTCATCGACATTGACACGACCGGCCGAGCATAGGGGAACCGCCGCGGCCCGCCAAGTGCTAATCCGGCCATCCCAGGGCCAGGCTGCGGTAGTCGGCGCCGAGGATGAGCGAGGCGTCCGCGGCCGCCGCCTTGTCGAGCTGATCGACCACGTGACGGCAGCGTATCATCTCGCCGAGCAGCCGCACGTCGGTCCCGCGCTCGCGCGCGACCAGGATCGACTCGCTGTAATCGAAGCGCTCCGCGTTCCCCACCGACACCACGTCGACGCCCAGTTTCGCGAGCGCGCCGCGCGCCGATTCCGCGATCCCGGACACCCCGGTGCCGTTCAAGAGCTCCACGCGCAGCGGGCGCGCCTTGCCGTCGTCGCCGGTCTTGCGCACGAACACCGAGAAGCTGATCGAGGCCGCGCACAGCACCAGCACGACGGTGGAAAGCGCCACCGCAATGCGCTGCCCGATGCTCGCGCGCTTGCGCCCCCGCTTGCGGACTGGTTTCCTGCGTGCCATCGTCTTCCTTTCAGCGCCTAAGGGCCGACTCAGCTCTCCTGCAACGCGCGGTGCAGCTTGTCGTAGGTATCGTTCAAGTCTTCCGAGACCACGCGCGTCTCGCCCACCGCCGACATGAAATTGGTGTCCCCCTGCCAGCGCGGAACCACGTGCAGGTGGAAGTGTCCGACCACTCCGGCCCCGGCACTGCGTCCCAGGTTGGCGCCGAGATTGACGCCGTCGGGCGCGTACACCCTCGCGATGGCGCGCTCGCAGCGCCCCACCAGTTCCACCATCTCCTCGCCTTCGCGGCCCCGAAAGTCGCCCATCTTCTCCACGTGCCGGTTGCACACCACCATCACGTGTCCGGTCGTGTACGGGTATCGATTGACGACCACGAACCAGTCCCGCCCGCGCGCCAGGATCATGTGCGCGCGGTCGTCCGTCGACGACACCAACTTGCAGAACAGGCAGCCGTCGTCTTTCTCGGTCATGAAGTACGCCGCCCTCCACGGCGCGTACAGGCGGTCCATCATGGCGCTGCGCCGGGGGCGCCGCCCACGAAGCGGCGCGCCGCTTCCAGCTCGCCCAGGTCGTTGACGCCCGCGACCTCGCGCGAGTCGTCGACGCAGTACGCGCCCACCGGTCTCCCGGCCGACGCGAGCACGCCGATGACGTCGGTGAGGTAGTACTCGTTCTGCGCGTTGCCGCGCCCGACGCGCCCGATCGACGCGGCCAGGTCGGCGGCCTCGAAGCAGAACAGCCCCGAATTGATCTCGTCGATCGCGCGCTCGCTCTCGCTCGCGTCCTTGTGCTCGACGATACGCTGGAGACGGCCGGCGGCGTCGCGCACGATGCGCCCGTAACCGCCGGGGTCGGGGAGCCTGGCCGTGAGCACGGTGGCCGCGAATCCGGACGCGCGGTGGAACTCGATGAAGCGGCGAATGGTCTCGGTCTTCAGGCCGGGCACGTCGCCGTTGAGCACCACGATCGTCCCCGCGTAGCCCGAGAGCAGCGGAAGCGCCTGCATCACCGCGTGGCCGGTGCCGAGCTGCCGGGTCTGACGCGCGAAGGAGACCCCGGTGCCGCGGCAGGCCGCCTCCACGCGCTCCGCCTGGTGGCCGACCACGACCACGACGCGGTCGGGTCCCAACGCCTGCACCGCGTCGATCACGAAGCGAATCATCGGACGAGCGTTGATCTCGTGCAGGACCTTGGGCAAATCGGACTGCATGCGCTTGCCCTGGCCCGCCGCCAGGATCACCACCGCGATGTCACGAACTCGCTGCACGGTCACGCCTCCCTCACTCCCGCGCGTCGTCGTCGAACAGCGCCACGTCGGAAGCGACTCGGTTGCTCTCGACGTCGAACACCATGTTGTCGATGAGCCGCGCGCGTCCCACCCACGCGGCGAGGGCCAGTATAGCCCGGCCTTCCACGCGGTCCAAAGCGGAAAGATCGTCCGCGCGCCGCACCTCCGCGTAGTCGACGCGATCGATACCGGCGCGGCGCAGCACGTCCGCGGCGGCGCCCTCGATCGCGCGCGCGTCCCGCTCGCCCGCCTCCAACGACGCGCGTCCGGCCCCGAGCGCGCGGTACAGCGCCGACGCCTGCGTCCGCTCGCCCGGCGACAGGTACGCGTTGCGCGAACTCATCGCCAAGCCGTCGGGCTCGCGCACGGTACCAGCCAACAGGAGCCGCACCGGAAAGTCGAGCCCGCGCACCATCGCGCGAATCACGAGCGCCTGCTGCGCGTCCTTCTGTCCGAACACGGCCGCGTCCGCGCGCACCATGTGGAACAACTTCGACACCACCGTGGCCACGCCGCGGAAGTGCCCGGGACGAAAACGGCCGCACAATGGTTGCGCGATCTCGTCGACCTCGACCCACGCACGCTGCGGCGTGGGATACATCGTGTCGACGGAGGGGACGAAGGCGGCGTGGCAGCCCCACGCGTCCAGCCGGGCGAGGTCGGCGTCGAGCGGGCGCGGGTAACGCGCGACGTCTTCGCCGGGTCCAAATTGGGTGGGGTTGACGAAGATCGAGACGAGCACGCGGGCGCGCGCGACCGAGCGGGCCCGCGCGACGCACGCGCCGTGTCCCTCGTGCAGCGCACCCATGGTGGGTACGAATGAAATCCGCTCGCCGGCGCCGAGCCCATCGAGGTAGCGCGCGAGCGGCTCGACGGAACGAATCACTTCCATGCGCTATTCCGTGGAGTAGCTGTGGTCCAGGTCGGGAAAGCGACCCGCCTTGACGTCGTCGATGTAGGCCTGGAAGGCGCTGGCCATCTGCTTGCCGACCTCGGCGTAACGCTTCACGAAGCGCGGCGCGAACTCTTCGCTCAGTCCGAGCAGGTCGTTGACGACCAGAACCTGGCCGTCGCAGTGCGGTCCCGCGCCGATACCGATGGTGGGAATCGCGATCGACTCGGTGATGCGCTTGGCCACCTGCCACGGCATCCCTTCGACGACGATTGCGAAGCACCCGCACGTCTCGAGCAGCGTCGCGTCTTCGACCAGGCGGTCCGCGTCGCGCGGCTCCTTGCCCTGCACGCGGTAACCGCCCAGCTGGTGCAACGACTGCGGCGTGAGTCCCAGGTGTCCCATGACCGGAATGGCCGCGTCGACGATGGCCTTGATGACCGGTTCCATGCGCCGGCCGCCCTCGAGCTTGACCGCCTGCGCGTTGCCTTCCTTGACCAGCCGGCCCGCGCTGCGCACTGCGTCCGCGACACCCGCCTGGTAGCTCATGAACGGCAGATCTCCGATCACCATCGCGCGCGGGCGCGAGCGCGCCACCGCGCGCAAATGATGGACGATTTCTTCGACCGTCACGGGGATGGTGTTCTCGTAGCCGAGCACGGCCATGCCCACGCTGTCCCCCACCAGCATCACGTCGACCCCGGCGCGATCCTCGATCAGCGCGGTGGCGTAGTCGTACGCGGTGAGCATCGCGATGCGCTCGCCGCGCCGTTTCATGTCGAGCAGGGTTTGAACCGTGACCTTGGGGCGGGGTGTCATGCGAAACCTACCGCGTGCCGAACGACGGCACGTAGAACTCGGTGTTGACGACCGGCTCCGTCAGCCGCGTCATGAGGTCGACGAAGTGCCGCTCGTCGTTGACGAAGTCCATCGCGTCGGTGTTGACGACCAGGAGCGGCCCCGCCGAGTAGTTGAAGAAGTAGTGATTGAACGCCTCGTTGAGCGCCTCGAGATAGTCGCGCGAGAGCGATCGCTCGAAGGCGTGGCCGCGCGACTGGATGCGGTCGAACAGAACCGGCGCCGACGCCTGCAGGTAGATCGCGAGATCGGGGGCGACCACCTTGGCCTCCAGCTCGGTGGCGACGCGCTCGTAGAGCGCCAGCTCGTCGTCGCCCAGGTTGACGTTGGCGAAGATGCGGTCGCGGGCGAAGACGTAATCGAACACGACGAAGTCGGAGAACAGGTCGCGCTGGTTCAACGCCAGCTGCTGCTTGTAGCGGTTCATGAGAAACACGAGCTGGGTCTGGAAGGCGTAGGCGCCCGAGTCCTCGTAGAAGCGCTCCAGGAAGGGATTGTCGTCGACGCGGTCCTCCACCAACTGTCCGCCGAGCCGCTTCACGATCAAGCGCGCGAGCGACGACTTGCCAACCCCGATGTTGCCCTCCACCGCCACCCGGGCGTACCCGCGAGCGAGGATTCCGCGACGGATTTCGGCGTAGCTCTTGTCCATCGTTCGCTGGTCGGCCACATTCGGCCTCGAGGTCAGCCCTGGACGATCCACCGCCGGCTCGACACCCGGCGAACCGAGGCCGCGTCGGCGAGCGCCGCCACCAGTTGGCCCATCGGCGCGTGCGTCCGCGGGTCCCGAAAATCGGGCGCGATCTCGGAGAGCGGTACCAGGACGAACGCTCGCTCGCGGAAGCGCGGGTGCGGGATCGAGAGCCCCTCCGCGTCGCTGACCTCGTCCCCGTAGGCCACCAAATCCAGGTCGATCGTCCGCGATTGGTTGTGGCCGCCGGTTCGCCCGAGCTCGGCTTCGATCGCCTGCATCCGCTCTAACAAATCGCGAGGTCGAAGTAAAGGAACAACTTCCGCGACCGCGTTGACGAACGCGGGCGCGGCTCCCATGCCGACGGCGTCGGACTCGTATAGGCTGCTCGCGGCCACCACGTTGGCCGCACCGCGCGCTTCGAGTGTCCGCAGCGCGCGCAGGATGGTCTCTTCGCGCCGCCCGAGGTTGGAGCCAAGTGCGATGAAGGCGCGTGTGCCCACTGATCAGATCAGCGGCGCTTCGCGCACCAGAACCACTTCGACGTGCGAGAGGTTGTTGGGGAACGGCAGGTTGAGCTTGCGCAGGCGAATCTCGACGCGGCTCACGGGGAAGTTCGCGATCATGGCCGCGCAGATCTCGTCGCCCAGGGCCTCGAGCAGGCGGTATCGCTTCTCGCCGCCCACGATCTCGATCACTTTGCTATAGATCGATTCGTAGTTGATCGTGTCGTGCAGCGAGTCGGAACGGCACGCGCGCGATAAGTCGGTATGAACGTCGAGGTCGATCTGGATCTTCTGTCCGACCTCGCGCTCCGCGGGCGAGACGCCGTAGAAACCGAAAACGGTAATGTCCTTGAGCCGGATGATGTCGGCCACGGCGTCGGCTTTCGAGCTAGGGCGTGAGCCCCGACACGTCCACGGAGCGAATTCCCACCGTCGCCGCTCCGGTGCCGAAGGTCGGGTAGTACATCACTCCGGCCGTCCCCCAGGCCGGCTTCATCGACATCAGCACGCGATAGACGGGCAGGCTCCAGGCCAGCGACGCCGTGGGCTCAGCCGGTGTCAGCGCGATCGGATCCACGATCGTCGACTGGTCGACGTCGTACACCTCGAGCCACGAGGATGACGCGCGCGTTGCACGGTACACAATCCAGCCGCCGTCGGGCGACCACGAGATGTCGTTGAAATTGTCGTCGGGTCGCGTCGCGTTCCCGTCGTCGTCCCTGCCCACGCGGTATACGAATCCCGTCCCGTCGCTGCCGATGGTGGCTACGAGCCCCGGCAGCGCCAGCGCGAGCAAACTTCCGTCCGGAGACCACGCAAAACCGTTCACCGCGCCGACGTCGATCTGGGTGGCGCCCGCCGGAGTCGTGATAATCAGGTGCAGGATGCCGTCCGCGTCTCGCACCGCGAGCGTGGGCACGGCGGGATTCCACTCGTACGGCGGACTGACGAACGTCAATTGGCCGGGGTCGCCGTCGGCCAGGCGGCCGCTCGTGTTCGAGAGCCTCACCAGGCTCGCCTGGGCGGTGTTGATGACGCCAAGGGTGTTGATCGGCATCCCGTAGAGATCCCACTGTCCGCGACCGCTGCGGTCCGAGATGAATGCCAACCAGCGCTGATCGGTGGACCAGGTGGGGAAAACATTGCGATGATTGGTATGCGCCGCGGTCAGATTCCGTCGCGTCGGTCCTGCATTGTCGTAGACGACGATGTCGAAGGTATCGGCGCCGGCGGCCAGCGGCGTCGGCAGCATCGCGCCAAACGCGATGCTGTGATTGTCGGGTGCGACAGCTGCGTCGGTGAAGCCGGGATAACGGTCACCGCTCGGTGTTCCGCTCGAAATGCGCCGGTAGGTCGAGGTGGCGAAGTCGCCCAGATAGAGATGCACCGGACTCGTGGTCAGTCCGATGACGATCGAGTCCGACGAATGAACCTGGAAGCTCAAATCGGGCGCATACGCGACCCGACGGCTGTTGGTGCCGGTGGTGGCGGCGGGCAGCGTGACCGCGTCACCGGCGGTTCCCGAGACTACCTGCCACACGTCGGTGCCTTGGGTGACGACGTTGTTGCCGGTTCGCAAGTAATAAAAATCGCTCTGATTCGCCTTCAACGTGATTGCTCCCGCCAAGCTCGTAACGACGGTCGCGCTGCCGCCCACGAAGAGGTCGGCCGAACCGGTGGCGGAACTCACCGTATTGCGCGCGCGCGCGGTCACCGTGTACACGCCCGAGGCCGGCGCGATCCAGCGCACACTGGTTTGGTTGTCCTCGAGAAATGCGCCGCCCGTCGCGGTCCACTCCATGCTCGGCACGTCGCCCACGTTGGGCGACGTCGAGGTCACGATGGCCGAGAGCAAGAGGGTATCGCCCGGGTCCGCCGACTTCGGCGAGGCGATGATGTCCGTGATCTGGATAGGCTGGGAGTTCGTGACGTCGGTGGGCGAACCTTCTTCGTCGTTGCCACAGGCCCCCATGAATAGTCCGAACGTCGCCACCAGGGCCGCGCCGAGCAGCCATCTCCGCTTCGGTCGATCGATCGTCTTCAAATGCTAAACCTCCGCAACAGGACCAAGCATCACGAACTCGGCCGAGGGGCTCGCCCGATTCTGTAACCCTGAAATAATCACTCGGGTGGGGTAAACCTGGCCCTACGATATCCGTCCAACGCGTGCGTTTCAAGGGGATTCTGGGCGGGCGACCCGCCCCGCGGGTCCTGTCGCGCCTCACCCCGTGTCCGAGGACGCGGGGGCCCCAGTCGCGACACCCGCCGGGGACGCTCGGGGTAGCGGAAGCAAAACGCGCCGCCGGGTTGCCCCGACGGCGCGTTCGCACCAGTCGCTTGCGTGCCGCTCGCGATCGGCTTAGTACATGTCCCCCATGCCGCCGCCCGCACCGCGCGCCGGGGCCTTCTCTTCCGCCGGGATGTCGGTGACGACCGCCTCGGTGGTGAGCAGCATGGCCGCGACGCTGGCCGCGTTCTGCAGCGCGGTTCGCGTGACCTTGGTCGGGTCCACGATACCGGCCTTGAACATGTCGACGTACTCGCCGGTAGCCGCGTTGTAACCGATCGCGTCCACCTGCTTGAGCACGTGCTCGACGATGAGCGAGCCCTCCGCGCCGGCGTTCAACGCGATCTGGCGCAGCGGCGCTTCCAGCGCACGACGAATGATCTCGACCCCGATGGCCGCATCGCCGGCCTCCTTGACCTTGTCGAGCACCTTGGACGCGCGCAAGAGCGCGATACCGCCGCCCTGCACGATGCCCTCTTCCATGGCCGCGCGGGTCGCTTCCTTGGCGTCTTCGACGCGCGCCTTCTTCTCCTTCATTTCCACTTCGGTCGCGGCGCCGACATTGATCACCGCAACACCGCCGGCCAACTTCGCCAGGCGCTCCTGCAGCTTCTCCTTGTCGTACTCCGACGTCGTCTCGTCGATCTGACGACGGATCTGCGTCACGCGCGCCTTGATGTCGGCCGGCTTGCCCGCACCCTCGACCACCGTGGTGTTGTCCTTGTCGATGGTGATGCGCTTGGCCTTGCCGAGGTCGGCGAGCTGCGCGTTCTCGAGCTTGAAGCCCGCTTCCTCGGAGATGACACGACCGTTGGTCAGGATCGCAATGTCCTCGAGCATGGCCTTGCGGCGATCGCCGAAGCCGGGTGCCTTGACCGCGCACACCTGCAGCGTACCGCGTAGCTTGTTGACCACCAGCGTCGCGAGCGCTTCGCCCTCGACGTCCTCGGCGATGATCAGCATGGGACGGCCCATCTGCGCGACCTTCTCCAAGATCGGGAGCAGGTCCTTCATCGACGAGATCTTCTTGTCGTAGATGAGAATGACGGCCTCGTCGAGCTCCACTTCCATGCGCTCGGCGTTGGTCACGAAGTACGGAGAGAGGTAGCCGCGATCGAACTGCATGCCCTCGACCACGTCGAGTGTGGTCTCCATCCCGCGCGCCTCTTCGACCGTGATGACGCCGTCCTTGCCCACCTTGGCGAAGGCGTCGGCGATGAGCTTGCCGATCTCGGGGTCGTTGTTGGCACTGATGGTCGCGACGCTACCGATCTCGTCGTCCTTGACCTTCTTGCTCTTGGTCTTGAGCTCTTCCACGACGGCGTCGACCGCCTTCTGGATGCCCTTCTTGATGTACATCGGGTTGGCGCCCGCGGTCACGTTCTTGATGCCTTCCTTGATGATCGCCTGCGCGAGGATGGTCGCGGTGGTGGTGCCGTCGCCCGCGACGTCCTGCGTCTTGGTGGCGACTTCTTTCACCATCTGCGCGCCCAGGTTCTCGTACGGATCCTCGAGCTCGATCTCCTTCGCGATCGTCACGCCGTCGTTGGTCACGGTCGGGCTACCGAATTTCTTGTCGAGGACGACGTTGCGCCCCTTGGGGCCGAGCGTGATGCGCACGGCGTTGGCGAGCTTGTCGACGCCGGCACGAAGCTTTTCGCGGGCTTCGGCGTCGTAGATCAACTGCTTCGGCATTTCATTGCCTCCTGATAGTGGATGTTGGGTGGATGGAAACTAGAGAATCGCCAGGATCTCGTCTTCTTTCACGACGAGGTACTTGGTGCTCTCGATCTCGATCTCGTTGCCGGCGTACTTGGCGAAGAGAACGCGGTCGCCCTTCTTGACTTCGGGCTCGATGCGCTCGCCGGCGGTGTTGCGACGCCCCTTGCCGACCGCGACCACTTCGCCCTCTTGCGGGCGCTCCTTCGCGGTGTCGGGGATGATGATGCCGCCCTTCTTCTTCTCTTCCTGCTCCAGGAGCCGCACGATCACGCGGTCACCGAGTGGAATCATCTTCATGTCCCTGCCTCCTTCGTTCCGGTTATCGACCAAAGCGGTGTGCTGATGATGAGTTGATTTGGCAGTCGCTGGCCGCGACTGCTAACTGGGAGGAGATTACATGATGATTTAAGGCACGGCAAGTGAAAAATTTCGTAAGGAGACTTTACTTGCCGGGGTCGAGTGATCCCCTGGCCGGCGACCGGAGTCGGCTCTATCTCTTTGTAGGCATTCGCGTTGTCCCAACACGGGCGATCCGGGCCAACCCCAGGAGAGTCAAGTCCGGCGACCGCGTCCACCTGTTCGGGAGCCACCTGTTCACGTGGTCCACGTACCCGCCGGTCAGGAAACGCGCCGAGCGGACCCCGGCCCGCC
>DASPGK010000429.1:0-2385 GCA_035620655.1 Candidatus Krumholzibacteriia bacterium | reverse complement strand
GCATCGTGTTCGTGTGCAACCCCAACAACCCGACTTCCACCTATGTAAGCGCGAGCGAAGTGAGCGCTCTTCTCGCCGGGGTTCCCGACGACGTATTGGTAGTGATGGACGAGGCGTATATCGACTATGTCGACGCGCCTGATTATCCGGATTCGTTGCAGATTCGCCGCACGCGCGAGAACGTGGTGGTCCTGCGCACCTTTTCGAAGTTCTTCGCCGTCGCCGGCGTGCGGGTGGGCTACGCGATCGCGCACCCGCTGGTGGTGGACGCGATCCACAAGGTGCGCCAGCCCTTCAACGTGAGCCGCCTCGCGCAGGCGGCCGGGTTGGGCGCGCTGGCGTGCGCGAACGAGCTGAAGCCCTACGCCCAAGAGACCATCGCGGAGCGCGCGCGGGTGCGCGACGCCATCGTGTCGCTGGGACTCGTGTGTCCCGCGTCCCAGGCCAACTTCGTGTTCGTCGACCTGGGCGCCTCGACTCTCGACTTGTTCGCCGAGTTGTCGCAGCGCGGCGTGGTCGTGCGGCGCCTGGGCCAGTTCGGGTCCGCGCGTAACACCTACCGCATCACCGTCGGGACACCCCCCGAGAACGACCGCCTGATCGAAGCGCTGCGCGCCGTCATCCACCACCGACCCGCCGCGTCGCGGCCCGCTTCGAGTTGAGCCGCGCCTCCCGCTCGACACCGCGCACGGCGGAGGAGCTGCTCCGCACCTTCTCCATCTCGATCGACGGGCCGTCGGGGTCCGGCAAGACCACGACTGCGCGTTTGGTCGCGCGGGAGCTCGGGCTCCGCCACGTCGACACCGGCGCCATGTACCGCGCGGCGACGCTGATCGCGCTGGAGCGGGGGATCGACCTCGGCGACGGTGAGCGCCTGGGCGCGGTGGCGAACGACCTGGAGATCTTCGTCGAGCAAGACGGGCGCGGCGAGCCGTGCGTTCGCGTGGGCGAGCGTGATGTCACCGACGCGGTGCGATCGCCCCAGGTGACGGCCGCGGTCTCGGCGGTGAGCGCGCACCCCGCGGTGCGCGCCGCGATGGTCCGGCGACAGCGCGAGCTCTCCGAACAGGGTGGCGTCATTCTCGAGGGGCGCGACATCGGCAGCGTGGTGTTGCCGTGGGCCGACGTGAAGATCTACCTCGACGCCACCGTGCGCGTGCGCGCGCAGCGCCGCCATGCGGAGCTGTCGCGCGGCGGAGTACAGACCACCATCGACGAGGTAGAGCGAGACCTCGTACGGCGCGACACGCTGGACGCCTCGCGCGCCGACAGCCCCCTGGTGCGGCCGATCGGCGCGTGGCTGGTCGACACCTCGCAGGCCACCATCGAAGGCGAAGTTGCACGCGTGGTGTCGCTCGCTCGCGCCGCGGCCGCCGAGCGCGCGGCCTCGTTCGCGAGCCGGGAACCTCGGCAACGGATGCGCCTGCCGTATCACGCCGTGATTCTCATCGTGCGGTCCTTGTACTTCGTGTTGTTCGGCCTGCGCTGGAAGAGTCTGCTCGAGACCGAGCCCGCGCAGAACTATTTGTTCGCGTCGAACCACATCTCGTACTTCGACCCTCCCGCCGTCAGCATCACGCTCCCGCGCGAGGTGCACTTCGTGGCCAAGGACTCGCTGTTCAAGATCTGGTGGCTGGGCCCGTTGATTCGGTACTTGAACGCATTTCCCATCAAGCGCGGCGTGTTCGACCGCGAGGCCATGGCGACCGCCTTGTCGCTCCTCGAAAGCGGCCAGTCGGTGCTCATCTTTCCCGAAGGCGGCCGCATCGCCGGCGGGGAACTGGGAGCGGCGCGCAGCGGTGTCGGCTACCTCGCCGTGCTCTCCGGCGTCCCGGTGGTGCCGGTCTATCTCGCGGGCACGGACCGCTTGAAGGACTGCTTGTTTCGTAAGTCCCGCGTCCGCGTGATCCACGGCAAGCCGATCCGCATCCCGGCCGGGCTGATCGAGGAGTACCGCTCCCAGGACGACCGGGCCATCTATCGCCGTCACAGCGACATGGTCATGGCCGCCGTCCAGGCCTTGAAGGAGCGGCGCCGGTAGGCCTCGGCCCACGCCCCGAAGTCCTTCCCTAGATTCCGGTTGCAAGCCCCCCTTGGAGCCGGTATGATGCCGGTTTCCACGGCCACTCGCATGGCGCGGGTGTCGTCCGTTCAGTTCACAGGAGGAGACACGGTTTGATGCTCGACGAAGTTCGCGGAACCTCTGGGTCGGAGACCCAACTATCCCACGCGAAGGGAGGTGCGGGGGGGCGTTCGCCGGCGTACGCGCTGTTCGAACACCTCGATGCCGAGCAAGCAGCCGTTGAAGCGACCGGCCGCCCGGCGGGAGCCATGCTCATTCCGGGACTCGAAGCGACCATCACGACCTTCGAGGAAGGTCAGATC
>DASPGK010000428.1:0-3836 GCA_035620655.1 Candidatus Krumholzibacteriia bacterium | reverse complement strand
GAAGTCGTCGGACGCGTGATCGGGGAACCGTCATCATGAATGAACCTGCCGCAAGTCCCCGCAAAATCTATCCACCGATCTATCTCCTGCTCGCTTCGCTCTTGATGATCGGGCTCCACAAGATCGCGCCGGGCAGGCAGCTGGTCGACTGGCCGGAGCGGTACTGGGGGATCGTGCCGATGGGGATCGGCGTGTGGATCGCGATCCTGGTCAACGCGATGTTTCGCCGCGCCGGGACGACCATCAAGCCGTTCCAAGAATCTTCGGCGCTCGTGATAAGCGGGCCCTTTCGCTTCTCGCGCAACCCGATTTATTTGGGGATGGCGGTTTTCCTGGTCGGGCTGGGCATGCTGCTCGGATCGTTGACACCGTTCGTGGTCGTTCCCGCGTTCGTGCTCCTCATCGACCGGCGCTTCATTCGGGCCGAAGAAGCGATGCTGGCCCGAGCCTTCGGCGCCGAGTACGAGCAATACCGCCAGCGCGTCCGGCGCTGGATGTGAATCGCGCGCAGCGCTCCAAGCGACCGACGGCCAACGGGTTGGGAGCTCGGTGAAAAAAGCGCCGGCCGTGTCGATCTCGAGACCCCCCGTTCGTCGTGATGGCAGGGAGAGCATCCGAAAACCGAAAGGAAGCAACACCATGCGGTTCATGATCATCGTCAAGGCGACGCCCTATACCGAGAAGGGCAATCCCATCGCCGAAACCCTCAAGAAGCACCCCGCGGTATTCGCCGCGATGACGGCGTACCACGAAGATCTCGCGAAGGCGGGAGCATTGCTCGACTGCTCCGGTCTTCACCCGACCTCGAAGGGCTGGCGCGTGAAGTACTCGGGCAACACGCGCACGGTCGTCGACGGCCCCTTCACCGAGGCCAAGGAATTGATAGCCGGCTACACCCTCTTCCAGGCCAAGTCAAAAGAAGAGGCGATGGAATGGGTGCGGCGCTTCCCGAACCCTTCCGTCGACGGCAGCGAAGGCGAAATCGAGGTCCGGCAGCTGTTCGAGCTGGACGAGTTCGGCGAAAGCGCGGAGATCGATCGTTTCCGCAGAATCCAGGACGAGTCGAGGAAGTAATCGGGGCACAACCGAACCATGGCGACGCCGGCTCATCGCGCCATCGAGGCGGTCTGGAGGATCGAGTCGCCGAGACTCATCGCCGGGCTGACCCGCATCGTGCGCGACGTCGGCCTGGCCGAGGATTTGGCGCAAGACGCGCTCGTGGTGGCACTCGAGAAGTGGCCGGAGTCGGGCGTGCCGGACAACCCGGGCGCCTGGCTCATGGCCACCGCCAAGCACCGCGCGATCGACCGGCTTCGCCGAGGCCAATTGATGGAGCGCAAGCACGAGGAGCTGGCACGCGACCTCGCGCAGCAGGAAACGACCGCACCCGACCACGACGCGGCGCTCGACGATCCGGTCGGCGACGATCTCCTGCGCCTGATGTTCATCGCGTGCCACCCCATTCTCTCCACGGAGGCGCGGGTGGCGATGACCCTCCGACTGCTCGGAGGTCTTGCCACCGACGAGATCGCGCGCGCGTTCCTGGTCCCCGAGTCGACCGTGGCGCAGCGCATCGTGCGCGCGAAGCGCACGCTCGCCGAGGCGCGCGTCCCCTTCGAGATCCCGCGCGGCGAAGAGCTGCGCGCGCGCCTGTCGTCGGTGCTCGGCGTGATCTACCTCGTCTTCAACGAGGGCTACTCGGCCACCGCCGGCGACGACTGGATGCGGCCCGCGCTGTGCGAGGACGCGATCCGGCTCGGTCGCGTGCTGGCCGAGCTCGCCCCCGACGAGGCGGAGGTGCACGGTCTGGTCGCGTTGATGGAGATACAAGCCTCGCGCTCCGGCGCGCGCGTCGGGCCCACCGGCGAACCGATCCTGTTACTCGACCAAGATCGCAGGCGATGGGACCAGCTGCTCATTCGCCGCGGCCTGGCCGCGTTGGATCGCGCGGAACAACTCAACGGTGCGCTGGGGCCGTACACGCTCCAGGCGTCCATCGCCGCGTGCCACGCGCGGGCGCAGACCGCGCAAGAGACGGACTGGAGGCGGATCGTCGCGCTGTACGACGCGCTCGTGCAGCTCTCGCCGTCGCCGGTGGTGGAGCTCAATCGTGCGGTCGCAGTGACGATGGCGTTCGGTCCTGCGGCGGGCCTCGAGCTGGTCGACGCACTCACCGCCGAGCCGGCGCTCAAGAGTTACCACCTATTGCCCGCGGTGCGAGGTGATACACTCGAGAAACTCGATCGCTTCGACGAGGCGCACAAGGAGTTCGTGCGCGCGGCGTCCCTGACGCGGAACGAGCGCGAGCGCACGCTGCTCCTCGATCGCGCCGCCGCTTGCGCGCGCCGATCGGCCGCCCGCGGACCGAACGACGCGGCGTGAACCCACACGCGAAACCAAGGCAAGGAGGACAACGATGGCGTATGTCGATGGATTCGTGATTCCCGTTCCCAAGAAGAACCTCGCCGCCTACCGCCGGATCGCCAAACAGGCCGGCCGGATCTGGAAGAAGTACGGCGCGCTCGAATACCGCGAGTGCGTGGGCGACGACCTCGCGGTCAAATACGGCATGCCCTTTCCGCGCCTGAGCAAGCTCAAGGCCGGGGAGACGGTCGTGTTCTCGTGGATCGTCTACAAGTCGAAGACGCACCGCAATAGCGTCAACAAGAAGGTCATGACCGATCCGGCTATCGCGAAGATGATGAAGATGAAACCGATCTTCGACGACAAGCGCATGACCTACGGCGGCTTCAAGGTCATGGTCGACATGTAGCGTCGCCCGGCCCGGGTCGGCGCGTCGGCACGACCCGGGCCGATGGACCCGCGGCGGAGGTCGATGGCCGCTACGGTCCGGTGACGAAGGTCCCCTCCGTGATGGTGCGATTGCCGCTCGGCGCGATGGCCAGAATCTCCGCCTTGTATTCGGTGTTCGGCTCGAGGAACGTCGGCGGAACGTGCAGGCTGGTCGTCGACGACGACACACTCACCTCCAGCACGAAGCCGTTCGCGTCGCTCTCGACGATGACTTGGTAGCGATCCACTCCGCCGATCGCGTCCCATTCAATCACGACGTTGTCGGGATCGACCACCTCGCCCTGCGACGGCGAGAATTCGGGCGCGGGCGGGATGTCGTGCGACAGCGTCGCCGTTCCCGTCAATCGGAAGCGCTCGACGGCCCGGCCGCGGAAGCGGTACTCGCCCGCGGGGAAGGCGTCCAGCACTTCGTCGGGTTCGGGTTCGGCGCCCTCGAAACGAAGCTCGGTCAAGCCGAGGCGCTTCATGCCGCCGCTCGCTTCGATTTCGAGCAACTCTCTTCCGCGATGATCGACGATTTGGATTTCTTTCCACGGCTCGGCGTCGAGGAAGACTTGGATGCCGGCATCGTTGGCGGTGGCGTTGTACTCGATGAAGATCTGCGCCTCGCTGAACGGCATGGAGCCGCCCCCGGCCTCTTCGAGCGTGTTGGGCGGGTCGGCGCTCGTGGGTGTGGACGGCGATCGATCCTCGTTGCAGCCCGTGATCGACGCCGTGGCGGCAACGGCAAGCAGAAACACGCGGTAGAGCTTCATGGCGATTCCTCCTGGTGGCAGGCGTATAGCCGGACTGGGAGAGGAACCCGCCAGGGCTCCGGGATGTGACGCGATGGCGACGGCTATTCGTCGGGGGCCGCGAGCGACAGGATGCTCCGGCCGCGGTCGTCGAGCGGGAGCCCGGCCGCGAAGGCCTCGCCGTCCTTGATCACGATGCGCCGTTCTCCGATGGAGACCTCGAGGAGCGCGACGCCGCGCGGGATCTCGACCTCGTAGTCGGCCGACGACCCATGGTTGTCGATGGTC
>DASPGK010000427.1:0-11687 GCA_035620655.1 Candidatus Krumholzibacteriia bacterium | reverse complement strand
GTCGACGCCGTTGAGAATGAAGCCCGCTTCGACACGGGTGACGTCCATGGCGTCGAGCCCGGCGGGCTCGAGCCCGTAGGCGTGGCCCGCGGAGAACAGCGCGTCGTACACGCGCAGCGCGTCGGCGTTGGCCATCCAGATTTCGTAGCCCAGGTCGCCGGTGTAGCCGGTGCGCGACACGAGCACGTCCGCCTTCGCGATCTTCCCGCGCGTCAGCCTGAAGAAGCCCAGCTTCGCGACTGCGCCATCGGTGACGGCGTCCAGCACATCGCGCGACGTTGGTCCTTGCAGGGACAGCGCCGCGATCGCGTCGCTCACGTCCTCGATCGAGACGCGGTAGCCGCGCGCGGTGCGCTGGAGCCAGTGCCACGCCGGCTCGGACGACGTCACGCGGTAGTCGGTCTCGGAGAGGCGCGAGACCGTGCCGTCGTCGATCATGCGGCCGTGGTCGTCGCACCAGCACACGTAGTAGACCTGGTTCACCTTGAGCTTGCGAATGTCGCGCACCATGACGCGAGCGAGGAAACGCGCCGCGTCGTCGCCGCGCACGTCGTACTTGTAGAGCGGCGTGACGTCGATCAATCCGCACGCGTGCCGAAACGCGAAGTACTCGCGGTCGTGGGTGGTGTCGTAGGAGCGGACGGCGTAGTACCCCGCCCAGTCCTTATAGAACAGGCTCACGCAGTGCGCGGAGGTTCGGGGATGGAAGGGTGTGGCGATCGGCATGAATGACACCGGACGAAGGCGGCCGGCTTACGAGGCGCCCAGCTTAGCCGAATCCCCTGGGGCCGCGCAATCGGGGAATCCATGACCGCGTAAAACGTTGTCCCACATACGGGTGCGGTCTAGTCTCCTATACAGGATAAAACACTCTAAATATTCCATTGACGAGCCCGGGCCGGGTGACTAGACTAGTTAGTGGAGTAACGGACCAGCTACTAGCGAAAGGGTACTGCTATGATTCACTCACCGACTTGCCAGCATGCGCTGCGCGCGCTGATCTACCTGGCCGAGAAAGACGCGCCGGGACCGGTGCTCGTGCGCGAGATCGCCGAAGCGGCCGATGTGCCCCACCCGTCCCTCGCGAAGATCCTGCATTCCCTTCGCGGGCGCGGGTTGGTGCGCTCGACCAAGGGCCCGGGCGGCGGATATCAGCTCGCGCGACCCGGCGACCAGATGCGTGTCATCGAAGTGATCGAAGCCGTCGACGGCCGCGTCGACCTCGACACGGTGTGCGTCCTCGGCCTCGACACCTGCAGCGACGAAGCGCCCTGCGCGCTCCACGACGTCTGGAAGCTGTTTCGCAACAACTACGCGGCGACGCTGACCAAAATGACGCTGCGGGAAGCCGCCAACGTGCTCAAAGCCAAGCGGTCGGCGCGCGGCGTCCCCGAGGCACGCGTCGCCCAGCAGTGACTCAAGGAGGAGACCATGTTGAACTTCAACGTCATCGTCGTCACCACGGATCTTTCCGAGTATTCGCTGCGGGCGCTCCCGTACGCGGTCGGCCTGGCCGAGCGCTTCAAGGCCAAGCTCAAGGTGGTGTGCGTCAACGAGCCGGCGCTCCAGGTGTCGGACGTCGCCTTCGTGGGCATCGATCCGCTGATCAGCCAGCGCGAGCACAGCGCCGCCATCCGCGACGCGCTCGCGAAGGTGGTCGCCGGCCTGCCCAAGACCGTCGACATCGAGGGTAAGGTGCTCGAGGGCGTCGCGGTCGACCAGGTAGTCAAGTACGCGAGCGAGATCAACGCGGACCTGATCGTGTCCTGCACCCATGGGCGCACGGGCCTGTCGCACGTCCTCATGGGAAGCACGGCCGAAGCGCTGGTGCGCCGCTCGCCCTGCCCGGTCCTGACGCTCAAGCAGCCGATGCCGGTCGCCGCGGCGCAGCGGGGGGCATAACTTGCGCAAGGCGCGGGTCCTGTCGTCCAGCAGCCCACTGGACGCCACCCGCGCGCGGCCAGGTAGCCACCAAAAAATCTCGCGCGGGGGCTTGACGGCTTCCTTGCCCATGCCCTAGAGTGGCGCCCGAGTTAGGTGCGACGAACTCGCGCCCGGCGACGCCGAATGAACAAGCCACTCACACCCAACATGGAGATGTACCTCAAGACGATCTTCGAGATCGTCGGCGAGGGCACCGAGCCGCGCGTCAAGGCCATCGCGGATCGCTTGGGCGTCAAGATGCCCTCGGTCACCGGCGCGCTCGAGACGCTGCAGCAGCGCGGGCTGGTCGCGCACGACCGCTACGGCGACGTGCAGCTGACCATACGCGGTCGCAAAGTGGCGCGCGAGGTCAAGGATCGCAACGACCTCATTTATCGCTTTCTCCTGGAGGTGTTGCGACTCCCCGCCGCGACCGCGTCGCGCGACGCGTGTGTGCTCGAGCACGTCGTCAGCCCCAAGACGCTCGAGCGCTTGGAGTCGTTCCTCGAGTTCCTCCACGTGTGTAACCGCGGCGCCAACGAAACCATCGCGCACTTCGGCAACTGGCTCGACTGCGCCGAGAAGGGCGAATCGTGCAGCGCGTGCTCCGAGAGCGGAGGTGGACCGCGATGCACGTCGTAGTCCCGAATCTGCTCCAGATCCCGCTCGACCTCGCTCCGTCGAACATCCTCTCCCGTCACGACGACCACTGGGGCTAGGACGCCCGCCCGGCCGTTTCGCCGGCCGCGGGCTTTTCTTTCGATCCCGAAGTTAACCGTCCCTAACTTGGTCGTTGAACGCTTTGACTCGTGAGGTAAGAAACTCCATGGTCGCCATGATCCCGCAGCGCGCCCTCGCGCGCGTTCTGGTCGCATTCCTGTTGGTGGTGGTCCCCTCGTTCGCGGTCGCGACGGAAGAAAAGAGCGACGCGCCGCCGTCCGAGACTTCGTCGAAGGAGAAGCGCGCCGACACGCCCGAAACCAAGCTCCTCAATCGCATCACCGTGGTGGGTGCCCCCGGTCGCGCGGCCGGCATCCCGGGATCCGTCCACCGCATCTCGGCCACCGAGCTCGCGAAGGAGAACCAGGCCTACGACGACATCCATCGCGTCATGCTGCGCGTGCCCGGGGTCGTCATCACGGAAGAGGAAGGCTACGGCCTGCGCCCGAATATCGGCATGCGCGCAGCCGGCACCGACCGCAGCGCCAACATCACGCTGATGGAAGACGGCGTGCTGGCCGCTCCGGCGCCGTACGCGGCGCCCGCCGCCTACTACTTCCCCATCACCGGCCGCATGGAGGGCGTCGAGGTGCGCAAGGGCTCGAGTCAGATCAAGTACGGCCCGCGCACCAACGGGGGCGCGCTGAATCTCCTGTCCACCTCGATCCCGGAGCAGACGGCCGCCAATGCGCGCGTCTCCGCGGGCTCCAACGACACGCGCAAGCTGTACGCGAATTACGGCGACACGTGGAAGCGGGTATCGTGGCTCCTGGAGGCGTACCAGGCCCGCACCGACGGGTTCAAGAATCTCGACACCGGCGGCAACACCGGCTTCGACGTCGAGGATTACGTCGGTAAGGTGCGCGTCGCGTCGTCGACGGAGGCCAAGCACTACCAAGAGGTGACGCTCAAGCTGGGCTACAAGGACGAGACGTCCAATGAGACCTACCTGGGCCTGACCGACGACGACTTCGCGCGCGACCCCTATCGCCGCTATGCGGCCTCTCAGTTCGACCAGATGAAGAACGACCACACCCAGGGGCTCGTGCGCCACTTCATTGTGGCGAGCGAAAACGTCGACGTCACCACCAGCCTCTATCGCAACGACTTCGACCGCAACTGGTACAAGCTGGATCGCGTCGACGGCGTGTCGCTCGACGACGTGCTGGCCGATCCGGACGCGCACGCGAGCCAGTACGCCCACCTGACCGGCGATTCGGCCAGCGCGGACGGCGCGCTCGCGGTCAAGGCGAACAACCGCACCTACTACGCGCAGGGCGTCGAGTCGATCGTAGGCGTCTCCTTCGACGGCTTCGGCACGCGCAACGAGATGGAGATCGGCGCGCGCTATCACGAAGACGAGGAGGACCGGCTCCAGCACACCGACGGCTATCGCATGCAGGCGGGCGGCACCATGGTGCGCACCAGCGAAGGCGTCCCCGGTGCCGCGGGCGGCGGCGACAATCGCGTGGGTTTTGCCCGCGCGGTAGCGGGGTTCGTGCAGGACGAGATCACCATGGGGGCGTGGACGGTCATTCCGGGCGCGCGCGTCGAGTGGATCGAGACGCGTCAGGATCAATATGCCGCCGGCGATCCGGACCGCGCGCTCGCGCCGACCGTGACCGAGAACTCGACCACGGCGGTCGTGCCCGGCATCGGCGCCACCTATCGGGCCACGCAGTGGCTGGATGCGTTCGCGGGCGTGCACAAGGGCTTTGCGCCTCCGGGCCCGGGTGCCGACGACGCGACGCTTCCCGAGGAGAGCATCAACTACGAAGCCGGCGTACGCGGGCGCACGGGCGGCGTCGAGCTGTCGCTGCTCGGCTACTTCAACGACTACGAGAACATGCTGGGCAAGGACACCTTCTCGTCGGGCGGGACGGGCGAAGGCGACCTGTACAACGCGGGCGCGGTGCGCGCCTATGGCCTGGAAGCGTCCGTGAGCCGCACCTTCGACGCGGGTCCGTTCCGCACGCCGCTCTCGGCGACGTACACCTACTCGCACGCGGAGTTCTTGTCGTCGTTCCAGAGCGCATACGAGCCGTGGGGAACGGTCGAGAGCGGCGACGAGCTGCCCTACCTCCCCGCGCACGTGGCCAGCGTCTCCGTCGGCGTCGAGAACGAGCGCGCGCTCGCGACGTTGTTCGCCAACTACACCAGCGAGATGCGCACGGTCGCGGGCCAGGGCGACATTCCGAGCGTCGAGAGCACCGACGCGCGTGTCGTCCTCGATGTCAGCGCCGAGTACGGGCTCGTTTCGCACGCGCGCCTGTTCGCGAGCATGCAGAACCTGACCGACGAAGCGTATATCGTGTCGCGCCGGCCGGCGGGGGTTCGCCCCGGTTTGCCGAGGACGTTCATCGCGGGACTGAAGTTCGATTTATAGACGACATGGAAACTAGGCCTCTGATTCGATTCCTCGGCGTGTCGACCGCGCTCCACGCGGTCGCGGGGGCGCTGGCGATCGCGTTCGTGAGTATCGGTGAAGGCGACGGCGCGGCCGTGCAGCCGACGGTCGAAGTGACGCTGGTTGCCATGGCGGACGAAGTCGCGGCCACCGTCTCGTTGACGGCGGCGACGTCGTCGCACGCGAGCGAAGCCGTGGCGGAGGTACCGGCCGCGACACCCTTCGCGCCTATCGACGCGCCCACCACCTCCGCGCGAAGCGAGGCCGTCGACGACCACGGGACGGCCGATACCGTCGCGTCACCGCAGCCGCGCATTGCCGATTCCGGCACGGGCGGAGCGGGATCGCCGCCGGCGATCGTCTTGGGGACGGACCCGGCTGCTGCCGGCGTCGCCGGCGCGGGCGGCGGGGGCGACGACACGAGCGTGTGGGCGTGGCTGGAGAGGCACAAGCGCTACCCGCGCGCGGCCCTGCAGCGCCGCCTGGAAGGCGAAGTCACGCTGGATCTCGTGCTCGACGGGAGCGGCCGCGTGCACGAAGCGCGCATCGTGCGCTCGAGCGGGCACCGCTCGCTCGACGACGAAGTGACGCGCATGGTCGCGCGCGCCGATCCGTTTCCGATTGCGGGCGCGGAATCTCGAGAGTATCGAATCGTGATCGAATTCCATTTGGAGGACCCATGAGAACGAGAATTGGACGGTCGACCATTGCGGCCATGTGCATCGCAGTGCTGGCCGGCGGTTGCGGCGGCGAAAAGAAGACGGCGGAAGAATCGGCGCCTGCGACGGCGGCGTCCACCACCTTGGTGCTCTACTCGGGCCGCAGCGAAGGCCTGGTGGAGCCGGTGATCGCGCTGTTCGAAAAGGAGACCGGCATCGACGTACAGGTCAAGTACGGCAACACGCCCGAGCTCGCGCTGACGCTGCGCGAGGAAGGCGAGCGCGGCGGTGCCGACTTGTTTTGGGCGCAGGACGCGGGTGCCCTGGGCGCGGTGTCGAAGGCGGGCCTCTTCGCCGACCTGCCCGCCGACGTCGTCGCGGGTGTGCCCGAGCTCTTCAAGCATTCGGGCGGCAAGTGGGTCGCGACCAGCGGCCGCGCGCGCGTACTCGCGTACTCGCCGGAACGCGTGAAACCCGAGCAGCTCCCCAAGAGCGTGTTCGATCTGACCGACGCGCGCTTCCGCGGTCGCGTGGCGTGGGCGCCGACCAACGCGTCGTTTCAGGCCTTCGTGACCGCGATGCGCAAGACCCACGGCGAGGACACCACGCGCACGTGGCTCGAAGCGATGAAGAAGAACGGCACGCACGCACACGCCAACAACGTCGCCATCCTGCAAGCGATCGCGCGCGGCGAGGTGGACTACGCGCTGCCCAACCACTACTACCTGCTCAATTTCAAAAAGAGCGAGGCGAAGTTCCCGGTCGACCAGGTCGCATTCGCGCCCGGCGACGTGGGCAACCTGATCAACGTGGCGGGCATCGGCATCCTGGCCACGGCCACCCACCGCGACGCGGCCGAACGCTTCGTGCGCTTCGTGCTGTCGCCGACCGCGCAGCAGTACTTCGCGAGCGAAGTCTCCGAGTATCCCGTGATCGATAACGTGATGACGAACGCGCGCCTGGTCACACGCGAGGAATTGCTGAAATCGGCGCCTCGCGTGACGCTCGACGACCTCGACGACCTGGACGGAACGCTCGCGCTGTTACGGTCGGTGGGATTGCTGTAAAGAGCGGAGCACGGATGAAGCGCACGCCACCCTGGTTCCTCACAGTTCCCGCGCTCGCGGTGGGGCTGGCCGTGCTGGTGCCGATCGGCTATCTGGCGGCGCGCGCCTTCGACGCCGATCCCGCCACGCTGCGCGATCTGGTGTGGCGCGCGCGCAACCTCGAGCTGCTGGCCAACACGCTGGCGCTCGCGTCGGTGGTCATCGCGGCCTCCACGCTGGTCGCGCTGCCGCTCGCGTGGCTCACGACGCGCACCGATTTACCGGGGCGCTTCGTCGTCACCCTGCTCTCTATTTTGCCGCTGGCGATTCCCGGGTACGTCGTGGGCTACGCGCTCTTGGGCATCGGCGCGCCGCACGGCCCGCTCTCGTCGATCTTCGGCGTCGGCGGTCCCCGTCTCTCGGGGTTCGTGGGTGCCGCCGTCGCCCTGACCATCTACAACTTTCCGTTGGTCTACTTGCACCTGCGCACCGCCTTCGCGAGCATGGACCCGTCGCTCACCGACGCCGCGCGTTCGCTGGGGCTTTCGCCGCGGCGCGTGTTCGAGCGGGTGACGCTGCCCCAGCTGGTGCCGGCGTATCTCTCGTCGGTGCTGCTCGTCTTGTTGTACGTGCTCGGGGACTTCGGCGTCGTGAGTCTGATGCGCTTCGAGACCTTCAGCTACGCGCTGTATCTCCAGTACATCGCGTCGCTGGACCGCACGTACGCGGCCTGGCTGGCGTTGATGCTGCTCGCGATCACGACCACGCTGGTGGTGGCGGAGTTTCGATTGCTGCGCGACTTGGCGCTGGAACGAACCGGGTTGGGCGCGCCGCCGAAAGCCCGGCCACGCCGACTCGGCGCGTGGACCACGCCGGCGTACGCGTTCATCGGCGTGGTGGCACTCGCGAGCGTGGCACTGCCCGTGTGGTCGATCGTATACTGGATGGGACAGCGCGGCGCGTGGACGGATGCGAACGAGCTCGTGCGCTCCTTCGCCGGATCGCTCTCCGTGAGCGCGCCGGCCGCTTTCTTGGCGACGTTGCTCGCGGTACCCATGGCATTTCTCTCGCGGCGCCACGCCTCGGGGCTCACACACGTGCTCGAACGATCGGCCTACATCGGTTACGCCACACCCGCGCTCGCGTTCGCGCTCGGGTGGGTGGTTGTGGTGCTGCGCGCGGCTCCGTGGTTCTACCAGACGGCGGCGCTCTTGGTGCTCGCCTACACGTTGCACTTTCTCGCGCAAGCGATCGGACCGGTGCGCGCGGGTCTGCACGTCGCCACCCCGCGCATCGAAGAAGCCTCGCGCTCGCTGGGCTTGGGCCCGCTGGCGACGTTTCGCCGCGTGACGCTGCCCATCCTTCGCCCGGGCTTGACGGCGGCCGCAATCCTCGTGTTCCTCTCGTGTCTCAAGGAGCTGCCGCTCACGATCATCCTGTCGCCGCTCGATTTCGAGACGCTCGCGCTCAACATGTACGCATTTACCACCGAGGCAATGTTCGCGGAGGCGGCCCCGTACGCGCTCTCGATCGTGCTCTTGTCGGCGCTCTTGACCAGCATCTTGTTCCATAAGGTGGGTGAGGAACGCTAATGTCGTTGCTCCTCGTGGAAGACTTGTTCCTGCGCTTTCGCGGGCAAGCGCGTCCCGCCGTCGATGGGCTGTCGTTCGCAGTCGAGCGCGGCGAGATCTTCGGGCTGTTGGGACCGTCGGGGTCGGGCAAGACCTCGACCCTGCGCATGATCGCCGGCTTCGAGCGCCCCGAGCGCGGTCGCATCGTGCTCGACGGTCGCGCGATCGAAGGCGACGGCGCGTTCGTCCCGCCCGAGCGTCGCAACGTAGGCTTCGTGTTCCAGGAGTTCGCGCTGTTCCCGCACCTCACCGTGATGGAGAACGTGATGTTCGGTTTGCACGGGCTGCCGCGCGGGGAGCGCGCCGGGCGCGCGATGGAGATTCTCGAGCGCGCGCAGCTGGCCGAGCACGCCGCGCGCTACCCGCGCCAGCTCTCCGGCGGCCAGCAGCAGCGCGTGGCGCTGGCGCGCGCCATGGCGCCGCGCCCGCACGTGATCCTGATGGACGAGCCCTTCGGGAGTCTCGACCCCGACCTGCGCGAGGACGCGCGCCGCAAGATTGCCGACGTGTTTCGCGAGCACGCGATGTCGGCGGTGTTCGTCACCCACGACCAGACCGAGGCGCTCGGCTTCGCCGATCGCATCGGCGTCATGCGCGAGGGCCGTATCGAGCAGGTAGGAACGCCCGAGGAGCTGTACAACAAGCCGCGCACGCGCTTTGTGGCGTCGTTCATTGGCGGGTCCAACATTCTCTCCGGGATCGGGCGCGGCGATTGCGTGATGACCCCGATCGGCCGGGTGCCCATCGACCGCGACGCGACTGGCAACGTCACCATCGCGCTCCGCCCCGAGCACTTGCAGCTCGAAGCCGCGACCGCCGGCGAACCGTCGGGTCAGGTCGTGAGCCGCGTCTTCCACGGCCACGACCTCACGATTCGGGTCGCGTTCGCCGAGGCCGAGGTCTCGGTGTGGGACGACTACCGCTGCCCGTTTCGCGTGGGCGAGGCCGTGCGCGTGCGCCCCCGCGAAAAAGGTGTCGTCGTCGAGTGAACGCCTACGAATCCTTCGGCACGCGCTGCGACGCCCACCACGTGTACCACACGAAGCCCAGGAAGCCCACCGTCGACACGATCTGCGAGATGGCCGCGTTGTCGTAGAACGGCGACTTGATGTCGGTGTCCGCGTAGCCCGGGATCAACCGCATGGCCGCGCCGATGACGCCGCCCAGCGCACCGCCCGCCATCAAGCCCGACGCGATCACGATGCCGCGTTCGCGAATCGAGCGGCCGCGATTGCCGCCCACGCGATTGGCCCGCTTGTCGAGGTAATGCGCGAGAATACCGCCCGCCAGCGCGGGCGAGTTGAGGTAGAGCGGGAGATACATGCCGAGCGCAAAGATCAGCGCCGGCACGCCCAGCATCTCCATCATGATCGTCACCATCGCGCCCGCGCCGAAAAGAATGTACGGAATCGGGTCGCGGCTCATGAATCCTTCGACCAGCGCCTTCATGATCGCCGCCTGCGGTGCATCGAGGAGCTTGCGGGTGTCGCCCGGTTCCGTCTCGCCGAAGGCATACACGCGCGCGAGGACGGCGATCGTGAGTGCCGCCGCCACCGCGGACGCGATCACGCCGATGAACTTCACGCGCTCCTGGCGCATCGGCGTCGAACCCAGCCAGTAACCCGTCTTGAGGTCCGTGATCGTCTGTCCCGAGACCGAGAGCGCCGTGCACACCATCCCCGCGATCATCATCACGAAGAACATGCCGGTGGTGCCCGAGAGACCGAACTGCAGGAGCACCACCGACGATACGATGATGGTGAGCATGGTCATGCCCGAGACCGGATTGCGCGCGGTGGTCGCAATGCACAAAGCGGCCACCGAGGTGAAGAAGAAGGAGAAGAAGACCGCCAGCACCAGCCCGATCACGACCACCATCGGCGACGTGCCCAGGGTCGCGAACAAAACCGCGACGCCGATCGCGCTCAACACGACGCCGACCAGGATCGACATCACCGACATGTCGCGGTCGGTACGCTCGACGGCGGCGCCTTCGCCGCCGCGGAAGGCCTTCATCGCCACCCCAAACGATCCCGCCACCACGCGCAGCGACTTCACGATCGCGAAGATGCCGGCGGTCGCGATCGCGCCCACACCGATGAAGCGGACGTAGGAGCGAAAGATCTGGTCCGCCGTCATGTCGACGATGGGCGTCGTGCCCGGCGCGACCAGCGTGTCGGGGAAGTTCCGGCCCACGAGCCAGATCATCGGTACCAGCACGAAGTTCGACAGCACGCCACCCGCGCACAGGATCATCGACGAGCGCAGGCCCATCACGTAGCCCAGACCCAAAATGAACGCGACCGCGTCGAACTGGAATACCACCTTGGCGCGGTTTGCAATCTTGTCGACCACCGGGATGAAGCGAAAGTTGATCACTTCGGCCCAGACCTGGTAGGTCGTGACAAAGAAGTCGTAGATGCCGGAGAGGAACGTCGCCTGCAGGAGCAGCTTTGCTTGCGACCCGCCCTTCTCGCCCGTGACCAGGACTTCCGTGATCGCCGTCGCTTCCGGGTACGGGAACTGCCCGTGCGTGTCGCGCACGAAGTAGCGCCGCAGCGGAATCAGGAACAGCACGCCCAAGCAGCCGCCCGCGAGGCAAATGAACGTCGACTGGAGCGGGTGCGGATCGAGCTTCAAGATGTAGAGCGCGGGCAGCGTGAAGATCGCGCCCGCCACCACCGAGCCCGACACACCGCCGATGCCGGTGATGATGACGTTCTCCAGAATGGAGGATCGACGCGGGTACATGCGCGCGAGACCGATCGCCAAGATCGAAATCGGAATCGCCGCCTCCATGACCTGGCCAACTTTCAAGCCGGAGTACACGGACGCGATCGTGAAGATAACGCACAGGAAGGTGCCCCAGAAAACGCTGCGGAAGGTGACTTCGGGGACCTGGGTGCCCGCGGGGATGACGGGGTGATAAGCTTCCCCGGGCTTGAGAGGTTTGTACGCGTTCTCCGGCAGCGACTTGGTGTCGACGGACTGCATGCGCCCTCCTTCTGTATTCTTTTCTGGGAGCGTCGCGCGGGTTCGCGCGACTACTTGATCAGCACAATCTTACGCGTTCGGTAATCCGACCGGTGCTCGAGCCGGGACAGATACACGCCGGAACTCACCGGTGATCCCTTCGTGTCCCGACCGTCCCAGACCGCGTCATGATGCCCTGCCGGGAACCATTTGTCGACGAGAACTCTCACCAGGGTCCCACGCGCGTCGTAGATCGCGATTCGTACCGGACCCTCGGTCGGGGTTGCGAAACGAACTCGGGTTGTTGGGTTGAATGGGTTGGGGACGT
>DASPGK010000426.1:0-16959 GCA_035620655.1 Candidatus Krumholzibacteriia bacterium | reverse complement strand
GGGCTACGTCGTGACGCGCAACGCGAAGGTCGCGAAGCTCCTGCGGCTCGGCAACTACACCCAGACCGCGGGCGTGACCACGTTTCTCCAGTACGCTGCCGCGGAGGCGATGAACAACGTGGACGAGAGCCGCCGCGCGGTCGCGACCATGGTGGCGGAGTTCCAGCGCCGCCGCGACGCGCTCCACGACGGATTGAAGGACCTGCCCGGCGTCGCCATCGACCGGCCCGCGGGGGCCTTCTACATGTTCCCCGACTTCTCCGAGTTCATTCCGCGCGAGCTCTCGGGCCCGGAGCGGAACCACTACGTCTACGAGCTCCTGATGGAGCACGGCATCGCGAGCGTATACGGCTCGTGCTTCGGTAAGCACTTCGGCGACAACGTGCGGCTGTCGTTCTCGGCCACACCGGTGCCCGTGATCCACGACGCGGTCGAGCGCTTCCGGCGCGTGTTTCGCTAGAAGGTCCCGGACCCTTGGCGAAGTCCGCTCGCTCGTCGCCGCTGCCCACAGTCGTCGTCAACATGGCGGTGAGCCTCGATGGGCGCATCACCACGCGCGCGCGTGAACACGTCGCACTCGGCAGTGAGCGCGATCGCCGCTTGATGGACGAGTTGCGCACGCGCGCGGACGCCGTGATCGTCGGCGCGGGAACGGTCCGCCACGACGGCCACCCCATCGTCTTGCGCTACGCCGACCTGCGTGCACGCCGCGCGGCGCGGCGCGGTCCGCATCCAGTCAACGTCGTCTTGAGCCGCGCTCTCGACCTTCCCCTCCGCTCGCGTTTCTTTGCGTCGAAGGACACGCGGCGCATCGTGTTCACCACCACGAACGCGCCCAAGCGGCGCGTGCGCGCCTTCGAGCGCGTCGCCGAAGTGATCGTGCTTCCGGGAAAAGACCTGTCCCCGCGGCGCGTCTTATCGACGCTGGTGCGACGCGGCTATCGCCGCGTCCTCCTCGAAGGCGGCGGGGAGGTTCATTTCGCCTTCGCGAAGGCGGGGCTGGTGGGAGAAGTGTACGTGACCGTAACGCCTCGTCTAATCGGCGGAAAAGAAGCGCCCTCGCTCTTGGACGGCGAGGGATTCTTGTGGAAGGACCACATGCGCCTGCGTCTTGTGTCCGTCAAGCGCGCGGGAGAAGAAGTGTTCTTACGTTACCGCGTGCTCGCCTCTACAAATCGTCCAGCACGGCGCGCGCGTGTCCGGCGACCTTGACCTTGCGATAGATCTTGGCCACGCGACCCCCGGCGTCGATCACGAAGGTCGAGCGCTCGATTCCCTTCACCACCTTCCCGTACATCGATTTGTCTTGGATCACGCCGTAGAGGTTGCACACCGCGGCATCGGGGTCGCTCAAGAGCGGAAACGGCAGCTCGTACTTGGCGCGGAACTTGGCCTGGGCCTTGACGGAGTCCTTGCTGACGCCCAGGACGACGGCCTTCTTGCTCCGGAATGCGGCGATTTCGTCACGGAAATCGCAGGCTTCGGCCGTTCAGCCGGGGGTGTCGGCCTTGGGGTAGAAGAACAGCACGACGGGCTTTCCGCGCAACGCGGACAGCGTCACCTTCGTGCCGTCGTCGGCCGTGAGGGCGAAATCGGGCGCGGTCTTGCCTTCTTCGATCATCGTGGCCTCGCCTCGAGGGTGTCGCGAATGCGCTCCAAGAGCGCGTACGACACCGGGGGCTCGCCCAGATTATCACGACCGGCGAAGCCGTGGAAGTCCGAGCCGCCGGAAATCAAGAGCCCGCGCTCGCGCGCGATCCCGAGCAGGCGCTCGATGACCGACGCGCGATGGTAGGGGTGAAACACTTCGACGCCGTCGAAGCCGTGGTCGAGCAGCACGCCGAAGGAATCCCCGTTGTCCAGGTAGTAGCCGGGGTGGGCGACGAACGCGAGCCCACCCGCCCCGTGGATGCTCCCCACCGCCTCGGCCGGACTCATCTTGTACTTCTCGACGTAGGCGGGTCCACCCTCCCCGATGTACTTCGCGAAGGCTTCGGCGTGGTCGTTCACATAGCCGGCTTCGAGCAATGCTTCGGCGATGTGCGGGCGCCCCAGTGCGCCGCCGCCCGCTTTCGCGAGCACGCTGTCCATCTCGATGTGGACGCCCTGCTCGCGCAAGAGCGCGACGATGCGCACGCCGCGCTGCTCGCGCGACGCGCGGAACGAGCGCAGCGAATCCTGCAGCGCGCTGCTCTTGGGGTCCACCCCGTAGCCCAGCACGTGCAAATCGCGGCCCGCATGCTCGCAGGAGAGTTCAACCCCGGTGATCACTTCGACCCCGGCGGCGCGCGCCGACGCCTCCAGCTCGGGATACCCGTCCAGCGAGTCGTGGTCGCACAGCGCGATCGCGGAGATGCCCTTCCACTTCGCGAGGTCGACCAGCACCGAGGGCGCGTGGACGCCGTCCGAGAAGTTCGAGTGCATGTGCAGATCGATGCGTCTGTCGTTCATTCCCGTCTCTTTACAGCGCGGCGCGGCGGGTGCGATGATGGCCCCTTCGAAGGAGGTTCCTCCGTGGCCCGAGCGTCCGCCCGACCGTCTACCATTTTACTCTACGCAGCCAGCGATAACGACGCCGACTCGCTCTACGCAACGCGATTCTTTGCCCCCGACCCCTTCGTCTTCCTGCGCACCGGCGCCGGCCGGCGCATCCTCGTTATGAGCGATCTCGAGATCGACCGCGCCAAGCGGCAGTCGAACGCGCACCGCGTGCTGTCCTTTGCGCGCTACGCGGCGCTGGCGGAGAAGCGGTGGAAGCGCACCCCGCACGCCGCGGACACCATCGCGGAGGTTCTCCGCGCCCTGCGGATCGGGTCGGTGACGGTTCCCGCGAGCTTTCCGTCCGGAGTGACGGAGCGCCTGCGCAAACGGCGAATCGCCGTCTACGTCGCCGACGGCCCCTTGTTTCCCGAGCGCGCCCGGAAGAGCGCGGCCGAGGTGAAAGCGATTCGCGACGCGATGCGCGCCACCGAGGCCGGCATGCAGGCGGCGGTCGACACGTTGCGGCGCGCCCGCGTTCGCAAGGGCTGGGTCGTGCTGGATGGGCGGCGACTGACCGCCGAAGATCTGCGCCGGGCCGCCGACACCACGATACTCGCGCACGGCTGCCTACCCGCCCACACCATCGTGGCGCCGGGACGCCAGGGCTGCGACCCGCACGACGAAGGCAGTGGCCCGATCCGCGCCGGCGTTCCCATCATCGTCGACATCTTTCCGCGCGCACAAAAGAACGGCTACTTCGCCGATATCACCCGCACTTTCGTCAAGGGACGCGCGAGCAAGACGGTGCGCGCCATGTACGACGCCGTCCACGACGGACAGCGCCTCGCGCTGCGGTCGATTCGCCATGGCGCGCGCGTGCGCGACATCCACGACGCCATTCACGCGCTCTTCGCCGCGCGCGGGTTCCAAAGCGGCAAGATCGACGGCCGCATGCAGGGATTCTTCCATGGGACCGGCCACGGACTGGGGCTCGAGATCCACGAGCCACCGCGGGTCGCGGCCAACGACGCGGTACTGGAAGCGGGAATGGTGGTGACGGTCGAACCCGGGTTGTACTACTGGCCGCACGGCGGCGTGCGCATCGAAGACACCGTGCTCGTGACTCGGCGCGGCATCACCAACCTAACGCGGTTCCCGAAGTTCTTCGAGATCCCGTGAGACGCACCGAGTGGTCCTACTTGGCGCCCGACGCGTTGAGCCTTGCGGCTCCCGCGTCGATGTACCCGATCCAAAGCCGCAGCCCGTCGTCGGAGTACACCCGGCGCACGCGGTCGGCCGCCAGGCCGCCGCTGGTATTGTATCCCTGCCAGGTTCCGTCGCCCCTGAGCCGGGCCACGCCGTTCTGGGTCGCGACCCAGATCGTGCTTCCCCCTCCCGGCGCAGCGGCTCGAACCACCGAGTAGACCGTATTCGACGGGAGCCCCTGTAGCGCGGTGTATGTCGTCCACGTGCTCGCGCCGACTTGCACGCGCGAGACGCCGCTATTCGCGGTAGCCACCCACAGGATGTCCGGGCCCGCGTCGGCGTCGAAATAGATCGCGTTGACGTTCGGCTCCGGGAGGCCGGAGTTGACCTTCGTATACGTGTAGAACGTCGACACGCCGCGCCAGACGGTGATGCCCGCGGCCGGCATCGGTGGCGGAGGATCGTCTTCGACGGTCTCGACCCGGGGGCCGTACCAGCGTTCGATGCCCCCCGGGGTGTCACGAACGCCCACCGCCGAGACCACCTCTCGCGTCAGCGACGTGAAGCTGGAGAACCGGTCCAGAGCCGGGTCGTAGATGCTGATCGCATCGTTGGTGGCAAGGTAGAGCTTGCCCTCGATCGGCGAGGGCTCGAGATCGGCGATCGCGCCGTTCAGCCCGCGATGAGCCGTCGTCTCCGCGATCCCGTTGCCGCCCGCACCGTCGATGATATTGTTACCCGAAATGCGGTCGTCCCCTTGCGGCACGGTCTCGAGAATCCCGTTGGGGCCCGGCTGCACGATGATCCCCGTCCCCGGTGCCACGAAGCGCCCGAGACTGACATTCTGCGGGTGCACGTCGTCGGCAGTATCGTCGGCGGGGGTGCGCGATTCCCACGTTCCCGCGGTGATATCGTAGATCGCGATGCCGCCACCCCACGTCGCCACGTAGACCACTCCATCCATCTCGACGATATCCCGGACCTTCGGATTGGGCAGACCGTTCAGCTCGTTGATGACACCGTCGGCGCCGGGAATGCGTTGGGTCGCGGTGACCGACGGATAGCGCGCGATTCCTTGCGACGTGCCGATCCAGAACTCGCCGTTGCTCAGCGTGAGCATCGCGAAGACCTCGACGTTGGGCAGCCCGGTCGAGCTCTTGGAGTACGACTGCGTGGTCTGGATCTGCGGCGGGGGCGCGGGGGGCTCGACCGTGGTCTCTTCGTCGCAGGCCGCGAGTACGGCGACCAGCGACAGGGCGGCGAATTGGGCCATGTGTCGCGAAAGAAGAACGGCGAGCGTTCGTTTCGATTCCAACTTGCGAACCTCCGAAAGGATGGCCTGCGTGCGCTTTGGAGACTGTGGGGGGAGCCGCCGACGTGCGGCGAGAATCACAGGCATCATAGGCCGGGGCCGGTCAAAAGTCAACGCCTTCCACCCGCCCAAGGGCCGGGCAGCACAGCGGATAGCACTCATCCCAGGGCGTCCTTGACCGCCTGCGCCTTGCGCACCGATACCCCGGGGACGGCGGCCAGCTCGTCGAGACGCGCCTTGCGGATGCGCTCGACGCTTCCGAAGCGGGCGAGCAACCTCTGTTTGAGGGTCGGACCCACCCCCGGAATCCCGTCCAGCTTCGATTCCCCCATCGCCTTCGCGCGCAAGGTCCGGTGATAGCCGATCGCGAAGCGATGCGCCTCGTCGCGCACGCGCTCCAGGAGATACAACGCCTGCGATTGGCGGTCCAATAGCAACGGCTCCTCGATGGCCGGCAGGTAAACGCGCTCCTGGCCGCGAATCTTGCGGTTCTTCTCGTTTCGCACCTTGGCGATCCCGATGGCCGCGACGGTGTCGGCGCCGAGCCGCTTCAGCACGTCGAGGGCCACGTTGAGCTGCCCGCGCCCGCCGTCTACGATCAGGAGGTCGGGCATGTCGCCCTCCTTGAGGCCCCGCGTCACGCGGCGCTCCAGGACTTCGCGCATCATGCCGGTGTCGTCGGAACCCTCGACGGTCCGAATCCGGAAGCGGCGATAGTGCGCTTTCGCCGGCTCGCCGTCGATGAACACCACCGCCGAGCCCACCGCTTTCGTCCCCTGGATGTTGGAGATGTCGACGCATTCGATGCGGCGCGGATAGTGCTCCAGTCCGAGGATCACCTGGAGATCCTCGAGCAGCTCCCGGTTACGCTCGGTGCGTCCTTCCTCGAAGGCAACGCGCGCGTTCTTGCGCGCCAATTCGAGGAGGGTCGCGCCCTGGCCGCGCTTGGGCACCACAATCTCGACGCGCCGTTTGGCGCGCTCGGACAGCAGCGCCTCCAGCGACGCGCGATCGGAGATCTCTTCGGGGACGAGGACCTCGTCGGGGATGACGGCGCGAGCCTGGTAGTACTGATTGATGAACGACGCCAAGTGCTCGCCCGTCGCCTCCAAGGCACTCCCGAACACGAACGTCTCGCCGTCCTGCACTTCGCCCTCGCGTACCGACAACAGCTGGATGACCAGACGCTCGCCGCGCCGATACGCGGCGAAGACGTCGCGCTCCGCGCGCTGGGGCGAGGTGATGCGCTGGCGCTCCACCACGCGTTGGATCGCGAATACCTGGTCGCGCGTGCGCGCGGCCTCTTCGTAGCGGCGCTCGGCGGACTGGCGTTCCATGGTGTCGCGCAGCGATTTGACGAGCTCGTCGCCGCGTCCCTTCAGGAACATCGTCACGCGCTTGACGGTCTCTGCGTACTCCTGGGCGTCGATCTTGCCCACGCACGGCGCGGGGCAGCGCTTGATGTAGAAATAGAGACACGGGCGGGTGCGGCTGGAGAAGTCCGCGTCGGTGCACGTGCGCAACGGAAAGATACGGCCGATAGTGCGCAGCGTCTGCCGCACCGAGCCCGCGGACGCGAACGGCCCGAAGTACACGGCTCCGTCGCGTCGCGGCCGGCGCACGACCGTGAGGCGCGGGAATGGATGGTCGACGTTGAGGCGCAAATTGACGTAGGTCTTGTCGTCCTTGAAGACGACGTTATACCGCGGCCGGTGCTTCTTGATGAGATTGTTCTCGAGGATGTACGCCTCTTGCTCGGTGTCGGTCACGATGTACTCGAGCGATCGCGCGCGCTGCATCAAGTAGCGAATGCTCGCGCGTTCGTCGCCGCCGCGGAAGTAGCTGCGGATGCGCACGCGCAAAGACTGCGCCTTGCCGACGTAGAGAACCCGCCCGACGTCGTCCTTGAATAGATAGACGCCGGGGTCGGACGGAAACTTCTCCGCCGCCTCTTCCAGCCGATTAGTTGAATCCGCGTCGCTCATTCGGCCGCTCTATTCGAGCCATTGTTAAGGTATAACTCCAACTCGCAATTGAGGATAGCATACGTACACCGACCGAGGTGCTTGATTCCTGGCGCGGTGGGGAATATCCTTAGGGCGTACCGATTCTCTACCGAACCCCTTCATCGCCCCTCGGCAGAGCGCTGGGAGAGTTTTATGAACCAGCATACTCAAGAGTCGCTCGATGCCGCGCGCGTCGCGCTTCTCTTCCAAGCATTGATCCGCAACGCGTTCGATGTGATCAAAGTTGTCGACCCGCAAGCCAAGACGGTTTTCGTCAGTCCGTCGGTCGAACGCGTGCTGGGTTATCAGCCGCGGGAGTTGATCGGCACCAACCCGCTCGATTTCGTTCACCCCGACGACCTCGAGCGCGCGACGCAAGCCCTCGAATCCGTCAGGCAGTCCGGCAGCGTCGAAACCACCGGCCCCATCCGCGCCCGCCACAAGGACGGGTCGTGGCGCACCATGGAGGCCGTCCTCCAGAACCTCGTCGACGACGTCGATGTGCGCGGCATCGTCATGAACTACCGGGACATCAGCGAACGCCATGAGTCCGAGAACCAGCTCCGACTCCTGGAGGAGCGCTTCGAGAAGGCGTTCCGGAACAGCCCCGACTCGATCACCATCACCGATATCGAGACCGGCCGCATCATCGAAGTGAACGACGGCTTCGAGCGGATCACGGGGTACCGTCGCAGCGACATCGTCGGCCGTACCACCCTCGAGTTGGGAATCTGGAAGGACCTCGAGGTGCGCAAACACCTGGCGGACGTCGTTCGCCGCGACGGTCGCGTGCGCGACATGTTCATCGAGTTCGTCGCGCGCGGGGGAGCGGTGCTCTCGTGTCTGGTCTCGGCCGAGGTCATTCATCTCGACGGACGCCCGTGCTTTCTGGCCGTGACCCGAGATATCACCGACCGGGTCATCGCCGACGAGAAGCTGCGGCAAACGACGGAGAAGCTCCAGCAAGAGCATCAGGAGGTCCTGCGCAAGAATATCGCGTTCCAGGAAGTCGTCGACCACATCGACGAAGAAAAGGCGAAGTACCGACACGAGATCTGCACGAACATCGACAACCTGCTGCGCCCCACGATGCGTAAGCTCCAGCAGGACGGCCGTTTGTCGCGCCGGGACATCGACGTCCTGGTCCACGGCCTGGACGAGATCACGGGCAAGCACATCAACGATTACCGGAACAATGTATCCAAGCTCACACCGCGTGAGATGGACATTCTGGATATGATCAAGACCGGGCGCTCCTCGAAGCAGATCGCGGAGGCGTTGGGACTTTCATCGCAGACCGTGCACAAGCACCGGCAGTCGATTCGGCGTAAGCTGCAGCTCGATCATAGGGAGATCAACCTGGCGGCGTACCTGCGCTCGCACTAGCCGGATAAACCAGGGAGTTAATACCCAATCAAGCCCCATTAATGCCTTATTGTAGGGTTACCGCGAATGTCGTTTGATTCCCCCGGATTTGACGATCAGATTCCGGTGGTCGAGCATCTCTGGCGGTACAGCAACGTGGACGGTGGGGGCGTAAGTCCACGTAGGGATCGACCACCGGAATTTAATTTCTAGGCGAGAGCCTCCGGCGGGTTAGGACCTGGTATCTCGCGATAGCAGCCCGGTGTTGGGACCACTGGTTCGGGAGTCCCGCACCGACCCGCCGGATTCTTCGGGCGAAGCCCGGAACCGATTCTCTTCGACTCGCGCTCGGTTTTTACTCCCTCTTTCACGGGCGCGGGATCGAAGGGGATCCGTTCCGGGCTTCGTCGTTTTTTCGACCCACGCCTGCCGCGGCCTCGTAACCCGCCATCATCGTTGAGACTAGGACCGTTCCGGACTTGCGTCCGGGCGCGCACGGGGTGTAGATTCGATGCGGATCGAAGCCCGCGAGGTCCCCACTCCAGCCAACGGAAGCATCGTGAGTCAAACCACCTATCTCGCAACCCGACAGGTGATGGTGGGTGCGGTCGCGGTCGGCGGCGGCGCCCCCATCTCCATCCAGTCGATGGCGACCACCCCGACCACCGACGTCCAGCGCACGGTGGACGAGATCAAGCGCATGGAAGACGCGGGCGTCGACATCGCGCGCGTGAGCGTCCCCGACATCGAGAGTGTGCGCGCCACCGAGAAGATCGTGCGTCAGATCCGGGTCCCCCTGGTGGCCGACATCCACTTCAACTACCGAATGGCGGTCGAGGTGGCGGGTACCGGGATCGCGAAGCTGCGCATCAACCCGGGCAACATCGGCAGCAAGGAACGGGTGGCCGCCGTGGTCGCGAAGGCCAAGGAATACAAACTTCCCATCCGCATCGGCGTCAACGCGGGCTCGCTCGAGAAGGACCTGCTCATGAAGTACGGCTTCCCCACCCCGGAAGCCATGGTGGAGAGCGCCTTCCGCCACATCGGGGTGCTCGAGGAGCACGATTTCACCGACATCATCGTGTCGCTCAAGGCGTCGCACGTGCCGCTCGCGCTCGCGGCCTATCGTTTGTTCTCGAGGAAATCGCAGTACCCGCGCCACATCGGCATTACCGAATCGGGGCCGGGATTGAGCGGGGCCGTGATCTCCTCGGTGGGCTTGGGGATCCTCCTGCACGAAGGCATCGGCGACACCATGCGCGTCTCGCTGGCCGCCGACGTGGTCGACGAGGTTCGCGTGGCGCAGAAGATTCTGCAGGGGCTACACATTCAGTCGAACACGCCGCGCATCATCGCGTGCCCCACGTGCGCGCGCAACCGCATCGACCTGTTCCGCATCGCGGAGGAAGTCGAGAAGAAGACGCAGCACCTGCGCAAGCCGATCAACATCGCGGTGATGGGGTGCGCGGTCAACGGCCCCGGCGAGGCGGCCGGCGCCGACATCGGCATCGCGGCCGGCGACGGCGAGGGATTGATCTATATCGATGGGAAAATCGCGCGCAAGGTGCAAGAAGAGGACATGGTCTCCGAGCTCATGAAGGAGATCGAAGCCCGCTGGGGCGCGGGTGCCACGGAAGGCTCCGCGGCGAAGCTCACCGCCTCGCATCGCGACGGCGCGGTGGGGCGTTGGGTCGAAGAGAAGAACGATTAGCGCGTCAACACCAGCTTGCGCGTCAGCGTCCGCCCACCCGCCTCCAAGCGATAGAAGTACACGCCCGCCGCCACACGCCGTCCGGCGTCGTCGGTCCCGTTCCAATCCAGATCGTAATCCCCCGCGTCGCGCACGCCCGATGCGATCGTGGCCACGCGCCGTCCCGACACGTCGTATACGGACACGTCCACGTCGGCGCGTTCGGGCAGCGTGATCCCGAAGCTCGTCGATTCGTTGAACGGATTGGGCGAGTTCTGGCCGAGTGAGAGCACCACGCTCGGAACCGTCACGCCGATCCGGGGCGAGATGAACTCCGCGCCGCGGACGTCTCGCGCAACCACGACGTACTCGTAGTGTCCGCCCGGGGTCACCGTCTCATCGACAAAGACGCTCGTCGCGGGACCGAAGGTGCCGGGCACGACGCGACGCAGCGCGTCTCCAGAGGTCGCACGCAGGAGATCGAACGACTCGATTCCGTCGCTCGACGACGCCTCCCACTCCACCTTCACGCGGTGCGGATCGAGTGCGCGTGCCTCGAAGCGCGTGATCGCGATTGGCGTCGGATTGTCGTTGGGCAGATACCAATGTTCCTGGTGCTCTTTGCCGTCGATTCCGGTGGCAGGATCATCGTCCAAATCGAACCAGAGTCCGTGATACGCGACGGCTGCGCGGTCGACGTGGGTGAAGTCGTCGCGCGGCGTTACCACCAGCGCGAAGGAGACCTCGATGGTCTGCCCGGGTGCAATCTCGTCGAACGGCCCGACCGAAAAAAGCGCGCGGTAGTCGCTTGGCTATACGGGAGGCTGCCGAATGACCCCATTTGAGAGTACCTCGTAACGCTCGAAGTCGTTGGTCGGATCGCCGCCTTCTTCGTAGGGCAGGCTGCCGGAGAAGTACGAAACGGTGTGGACGTCAACGTCGGTGGGTGCCGTCGTGCCGGTGGGATCGACCGGGTGATCCAGCAGTACGATGCCGGCGTAGGCGTCGGCCTGGCCGCCGTCGCCGTCGACGTCGTACCAGTACGGGAAGCGGTAAATCCGGAACGGATGCGGATCGTGATAGACAACACGGGTTAGCAATCCCGTGGCGTCGTCCTCCCAGTAGTTCGGCGTGTCGCGGTGTCCAACATCGCCGTCCATCAACACGCCGACGTAGAGGTCCCGGAGAGTCCCTGCGCCGTCGTTGGTGATCGTGAACGTGAAGCCGACGAAATCGTCGTAACCGGGGTCGTCGAATTGATAGCTCTCCTCACGCACGAACAGGCCCATGGGATTGTGGTCGGGGAGGATCACCGATGGATCGTCGTCGCGAAAGCGACGCGCCAGCATCTGGTCCGAGATGGCCGCATAGTCTTCGTCGACCTGGCCATCGAGGTCATTGTCGAACCCGTCCAGCGGATCCTCGTCGAGGAATCCGTCGCTATCGTCGTCCGCGTTGGCGGACGGGACGCGATGGCCGCCGGCCACGCCGATATGCGACTCGTACACGATGTCGCGCGGATCGGACGACGGCCGGAATTCGGTCGCAAACGCGGCCGTCGACACCGCGGGTATCCCGTTGAGCAGCGCCCCGACCCAGATTCCCGCGACGTAGAGATACTCGACCCGCGAACCCGAGGGCCATTCGGCCGATGGAGCTTCCGAAAAAGGACCCGCCGAACCCGGCTGGGAACCGATCGCCCCCCAATTGGAGGCGTGAACGCGCAGGATGCCGACGTCGTGGACCGGCGATCCGTCGAGCACGAGGACGCCGCGGGGCGAATCGCCCGGTTTGGGTTTGGCAAGCGGTTGTGCGAAGCAAAAGTCGACGGTCGCGGGTATAAGGATAGCGGCTGCGGCGAACAGTGCGCGCGTGGGAGATGGACGATGCATGATAGCCCCCTTTTCAGTCCGCGACGTGAGGTGCCGCGGGGGCTGCTGGCAAGTGACAATAACCATAGCGCGCCGGATACAAACGTGTCAAACGTGCGCCCAAGTCGTTTTACTGCGTTAGGTTGCGATCCACGCGGCAATTGCAAACGGGACGACTTCGGCGTATCTTCAGGGGGAGTCTGCTTCCATTATGATTCGTGGCGCCACCATCGAAGAGACCTACCGCCTCATGGTCGACAAGCTCGCGCGCGTCGTACCCGAAGCGGAGCTGCGCATCAAGGCGGAGTTGGTCTTCGAGATCAACCGGCTCAAGGAAGAGCGCGGCGCGATCATTCTCGGGCACAACTACATGGAGCCCGCGCTCTATCACACCGTCCCCGACGTGGTGGGCGATTCCCTCGAACTCTCGCGCAAGGCGGCACGGACCGACAAGGACCCCATCGTGTTCTGCGGCGTGCGCTTCATGGCCGAGACGGCTAAGATTCTCAATCCGAATAAGACCGTGCTGCTGCCGGCCAAGAAGGCGGGCTGCTCACTCGCGGCCAGCATCACGGCCGAAGACGTTCGCGAGCTCAAGCGCCAGTACCCCGGGGTTCCGGTGGTCACCTACGTCAATTGCTACGCCGACGTCAAAGCCGAGACCGACGTGTGCTGCACGTCGAGCAACGCGGCCCGCGTGGTGGAAGCGCTCGGCGCCGACTGCGTCATCTTCCTGCCCGACGAGTACCTCGCGCAGAACGTCGCGCGTGAAACCGGCCGCCAGGTCATCTTCCCGACCCGCGAACCCAAATCGTCGGGCGCGCGCGACGCGGCACCCCGCAATCTCCATTACCACTTGATCGGGTGGCACGGCCGCTGCGAGGTGCACGAGAAGTTCACCGTCGCCGACATCGTCGCGGTGCGCAAGCAGTTCCCCGACGTGGCGGTGCTCGCGCACCCGGAGTGCAGCGCCGAGGTGGTGCAGGCCTCCGACTTCTCGGGCAGCACGTCGAAGATGATCGAGTTCGTCAAGAAGTCGAACGCGCCCCGTTATCTCCTACTCACCGAGTGCAGCATGGGAGACAACATCATTGCGGAGAATCCGGACAAGGAGACGGTGCGGCTCTGCAGCGTGCGGTGCCCGCACATGAACGAAATCACGCTGGAAGACACGCGTGACGCGCTGCTGCACAATCGGTACGTCATCGAGGTTCCCGAAGACATCCGGGTGCGCGCCAAGCGCGCGCTGGACCGGATGCTCGAAATCGGCTGACGTCGTTTGGGTCCCGAGACTGGCCGCGGGTGGCGCTGACGCGGGGTCCCCGATGCGTACGCAGCGGGGTGCGGAAGCGACAGGACCCGCAGCCGGAGGTTCAGATTTGAAGTTCGCTACAGGACGCACGTCGCTCGTCGTCGCCGCGATCGTCGTCGCCGCGCTGGTTTTGATCAAGGTGGGCCTGCTCCAGGGCGATTCGCGTCAGGGCGGCCGCGCCGGCGGCGGACCCGGCGGAGCGGGCGGCGGCGTCACCGCGGTGCGCGCGGTGGTGCTGGGCACGCAGTCCATGACGGACCGCATCAGCACCGTGGGCACCATCCTGGCCAACGAGGACGTCGACGTACGCAGCGAGATCTCCGGCCGCGTCGAAGCGATCTCCTTCGCCGAAGGGTCACGCGTCGCCAAGGGCCAGCTGCTGGTGAAGATCGCGGACGCGGAGCTGCGAGCGCAGACCGCGCGCGCCGAGTCGCGCCTCGCCATCGCCGAGTCGGACGCCGAGCGCCAGCGCCAGCTGTTCGAGCAGAGCCTCACGAGCCAGCGCGAGTTCGACACCGCGATGAACGAGTTCAACGTCGCCAAGGCGGAAGCGGCGCTGGTTCGCGCCCAACTCGACAAGACCGAGATCCGGGCACCGTTCGACGGCAAGGTGGGGCTGCGCTTCGTCAGTGAGGGGAGCTACGTGTCCCCCGCCACCCCGATCACGGCCATCCAGGACGACACACCCGTGAAGCTCGACTTCTCGGTGCCCGAGCGCTACGCGGGCCGCTTGAAGAAGGGCGACGGGATTCGTTTCACGGTGCAGGGCACCTCGCGCGTGTTCGAAGGCACCATTTACGCGCTCGAGCCTTCCATCGACACCGCCACGCGCACCATGCGCGTGCGCGCGACCAGTCCCAACGAAGACGGTGCCCTGGTGCCGGGCGCGTTCGCCGACGTCGAGATCGTCATGCAACAGCGCGACACCATCGCGATTCCCGCCTACGCGCTGATCCCCGAGCTCAAGGGGCACCGCGTGTTCGTGTACGCGGGCGGTAAAGCGGAGGCGCGCAGCGTCGAGATCGGGACCCGCACCGACGAAAACGTCGAGATCGTGCGCGGTCTTTCCGCCGGCGATACGCTCATCACGTCGGCCATCTTGCAGCTGCGGACCGGCGCGCCGGTGACGGTGGCGGGTATCGACTCGATGGGGGGCGGCCCGTGAGTCTGGCTTCGACATGCATCCAGCGTCCCGTGCTCACGATCGTGCTCGCGATCGTCATCGTGGTGTTCGGCATCATCGGCTACACCTTCCTGGGCGTGCGCGAGTATCCCAACGTCGACCCGGCCGTCATCACGGTCACCACCACTTATACCGGCACCAACGCCGACGTCATCGACTCCCAGGTCACGCAACCCCTCGAAGAGGAGATCAGCTCGGTGCCGGGGATTCGCACCATCAGCTCGGTCAGCCGCGAGGGCCGCAGCCAGATCACGATCGAATTCGATCTCGCCGTCGACTTGGAGACGGCCGCCAACGACGTGCGCGACAAGGTGGCGGGCGCGGTCGGGGACATCCCACCCGACGTCGATCCCCCCGAGGTCTCCAAGGCGGACGCCGACGCCACCCCGATCGTCGTCTTGAACGTGAGCAGCCCCTCGCGCGACTTGTTGAAGCTCTCGGAGATCGCGGAGAAGGTCTTCAAGGAGCGCCTGCAGACCATCAACGGGGTCAGCGAAGTGCGCATCTTCGGCGAGAAACGCTACGCGATGCGCCTGTGGATGGACCCGCTCAAGATGGCGGCCTACGGGGTGACACCGCTCGACGTGCGTACCGCCCTGGCGCAAGAGAACGTCGAGCTGCCGTCGGGGCGCATCGAAGGCAACACCATGGAGCTTCCGGTGCGCACGCTGAGCCGCCTGGAAACGCCGGAGCAGTTCAACGGTCTCATCCTGCGCGAAGAGTCCGGGCGCTTGCTCCGGTTCCGCGACATCGGCATCGCCGAGCTGGGCCCGGAAAACGAGCGTTCGATATCCAAGGGGCTGGCCGGGCCGCGGGTCGCGGTGGCGCTGGTTCCACAGCCCGGGTCGAACCACATCGCGATCACCGACGAGTTCTACAAACGCGTCGAGCAGATCGAGCGCGACCTCCCCGACGATATCGTGCTGGGCGTGGCGTGGGATACCACCAAGTACATTCGCAGGTCGATCCACGAGGTGCGCGAGACCATCTTCACCGCCTTCCTACTCGTGGTCGCGGTCATCTTCTTGTTCCTGCGCGACTGGCGTACCACGATGATTCCCGTCGTCGCGATTCCCATTTCATTGATCGGTATCTTCTTCGTCATGTTCGCGGCCGGCTTCTCGATCAACGTGCTGACGCTCTTGGGCCTGGTGCTCGCCATCGGCCTGGTGGTGGACGACGCCATCGTGATGCTCGAAAACATCTACGCCAAAGTCGAGGCCGGCATGTCGCCGCTGGAAGCGGGCTTCAAGGGGTCACGCGAGGTGTTCTTCGCCATCATCGCCACCACCGTCGCGCTAATGTCGGTTTTTACGCCCATCATCTTCATGCAGGGACTCACCGGACGGCTGTTCAAGGAGTTCGGGGTCGTGATCGGCGGTGCCGTGGCGATCTCCTCGTTCATCGCGCTCACCTTGACGCCCATGCTGTCGGCGCACCTGCTCAAGCCCCACGCGAAGCACAGTGCGTTCTATCGGAAGACCGAGCCCTTTTTCGTGCGCGTGAACGACGGATATCGTCGCTCGCTGGCGGGATTCATGCGCCGGCGCTGGCTCGGCGTCGCGGCCATTGTCTTGTGTGCCGGACTGATGTGGCTCTTCTTCACGTCGCTCCCGCGCGAGCTGGCCCCGCTCGAGGACCGCAGCCGCATGCGCATGACGGCCACCGCTCCCGAGGGGACGTCATTCGAGCGTATGTCGGGCTACATGGACTCGGTCATCGATCTCGTGCGGCGCGAAGTCCCCGAAGCCGACGTCGTGCTCGCCAACACATCCGGCTTCGCGGGAGGGGCCAACGCCGGCAACTGCACCGTGACGCTGATCCCCCCCGAGGAGCGCGAGCGCTCGCAACAAGAGATCGCCGACGCGCTTTCGCGATCGGTTCGCAACCTCAACGACGCGCGCACGTTCGTGACCCAGGAGCAGACGATTAGTGTGGGCGGCGGCATCGCGCGCTTCGGGTTGCCCGTGCAGTACGTGATCCAGGCTCCCACCATCGACAAACTCAAGGAGGCGCTCCCGGTCTTCCAGGAAGCGGCCGCGGAGCACCCCGCCTTCAACTTCGTCGACGTGAACCTCAAGTTCACCAAGCCCGAGCTCGTGATCGAGATCGACCGCGATCGTGCGCGCACCCTCGGTGTCTCCGTGTCCGACGTGGCGCAGACCTTGCAGCTCGCGTTGAGCGGGTCCCGCTACGGCTACTTCATCAAAGACGGCAAGCAATACCAAGTCATCGGACAACTGGCGCGCTCCGATCGCAACGAGCCGTTCGATCTATCGGCAATCCACGTCCGCAACCGTGACGGCCAGTTGATCCAGCTCGACAACGTGATCGACACGTCGGAGTCGTCGAATCCACCGCAGTTGTTCCGCTACAACCGCTACGTATCTGCGACGGTGTCGGCCGGTCTCCAGCCTGGGTACACCCTGGGCGACGGCATCGCGGCCATGGATCAAGTCGCGGACAAGGTACTCGACGAGTCGTTCGCCACTGACCTGGCCGGCGCGGCGCGCGACTTTTCGGAGAGTTCCTC
>DASPGK010000425.1:0-2829 GCA_035620655.1 Candidatus Krumholzibacteriia bacterium | reverse complement strand
CAGGTAGACGTCGCCGCCCTGGTCCATGTAGCCGCCCAAGGTTCCGAATTCATGCGGAGAGAGTGTCACCCCCTCTTCGCCGAAGCCACCCACCACGAACACCGCGCGGCAGGCACTCAAGTCCGAATCGAGCCGGTCCGTCACCACCACCGTCTCGCCGGCCGCGAGGAGCGCCGTCGCGATCGGGGATTCTTCGCCGTCGCGCGCGGCGAACTCGTCGCCCTCGCCGTCGAAGGGGTTGCGGCAGCCGTCGCGGTCGAGCACGAGGATCCACGGCGTCGCCGGCGGCGGGTCGTACTCGTAGCGCGCGGATACCGCGACCGTGTTGTCCTGGGGCAACCCACGGTCGATTTGGTAGACGGCCAGTACCGAGTCGCAGTGCTCCCAGTCGTCGACCAGGAACGAGTCGGGCGGCGCGCCGGGGTCATAGCGCGTGGTCGTGCGCTCGCGCGTCGTCCCGCGAAACGTCGTGACGGTGAGATACGACGTCGCGGCCGGCTCGGGCTCGACGCGAATGCGCAGGCGTCCGCGGTGTCCGTCGCCGTCGAAGAAGAAATAGTTTGCCGCCAGCTCGTGCATGGGGTGGTCCGTGACGTGGCGCGGGAAGGGGTAGCAGTCGCTCCGCCGCTGGCACCGTATCGCGGGATAGACCGCGCCCTCCGAATAGTGCGCGCCGTCGTCGCGCAGGCTCGTGAAGTAGTTCCAGGTCCCGAACTCGATGAACTCGTCGACCAGCGTGGTTCCCGCGGTCGACTGCAGCGCGCCGTCGAAGGCCCCGCGCGGGTTGGGCCCGGGTGTATCCGCGCTGCGCCGCAGCGTCTCTTGCATGATGGCATCGCCGTGGCGCTCGGTGAGAAAGATGGCCCACGTGACATTGGTGTAGTTCTGGATGAACAGCCCGCGATCGGGGCGGCGAAAGAAATTCTTCAGGAAGATGTAATGCCAATTGGCGTCGTCGTGCGCCCGATCCTCGAACCAGGTCGAGAACATCTCGAGCAGGCTCAAGCTCTCGAAGCGATCGTAACCGAGCTGCACCACGTGGTAGACCTCGTGCGCGGTTACGACCGCGCAGTGCGCAACCGTCATGGTGTCGACGATTTCGATCCACGACGAATACGAATTGAGATAGGGCGTGCGCACCTGGGTGTCCGGGACGGTGGTCCCATACGCGCCCCCCAGCTCGAGCGGGGTGCGCAGGTAGACGTCGATGCGCTCGTCGCCTCCGGCCGGCTCGTCCGAGGGAGGCTCCAGGTGGTGGAGGGTATCGACCAGCACCCGGTAGGCGTGCTCGGCGAAACCGGACACGCCGCGCGCGTAGTCTTCCAACGATTCGGCGGAGTAGTGAACGACGAAGTGCTCGGAAGGAATCGAGTACGGGGACGACGGGCGGGCGGCCAACGCGGCCCCCGCCGCCGGAACCGCCAGCGACCGCGCCGCGCCGCAGCGGCCTGCCAACCCCGGGTCCGGCGCCGATGGCTCCCCGAGGGTCCGCGCCGCGCCGTGGGGCACGAGACTCCCGGCCACCAGGAAGAATGCGATGACGAGTCGAACACGCATGCCGTACGACCGCCGGTGCAAACGCACCTTAGGGGGCAGCGGTTTGTATGGGTGAAGGTACGCGCCGCCGCGCGACGCGGTAAAGCCAAAACTTGGGGGATACGAAAGGAGCCTACGAACCGGAGAGCTTGCTGATCTTGTCGGCCACCTCGCGGAAGGTGACGTCGACCACGTAAACGTCCTCGAAGTGCGTGCGTGCGTTGTCCAGGTCGCCGATCATCTCGTACGCGAGCCCGAGGTTGTACTTGATGCCGATCGACTCTTCGCTCTCGTTCCCGATGAGCGACAGCCCTTTATTGAGCTGGCGAATCGCGAGCTGCGGCTGGTTCTGCTTGAGGAAGCATACCCCGATCATCTCCAGGCACTTGACCTGGAACTGCGGCGACTTCGACGCGATCTGGTACTCGCGGATCGCCTCCGAGAGGAGGTCCATCTCGATGTAGGCCATGCCGAGGTCGTAGTGACTGCGATAGTCCTCTTCGCCGCCGACAGCCGAGTCGTCCTCGTCGATCAACGCCGAAATGTGAACGCCGGGTTCCTTCGCCGCCGCCGGCGCCTTCGATGGCGCCGCTGCGCGCGCGGCACTTGGGGGCGGCGTCTCCGGGATCGGCGGCAAGTCGTCGTCGAGGTCGAGTCCCTCGTCGGCGGGTGTGCTCGTTGCTTCGGCTTCCGGCTCCTGGTCCTCGACCGCCGCCTCGATGTCTTCCTCGACCTCGGGCTCTTCCGGCTCGACCGCGGTCGCCACCGTGTCCTCGCTCAACCGGTCGTCGACGATGTCCTCCGCTTCCGTCGCGGCGAACGACGGGGGCGAAGGGGGCGCCGGGGTCTCGGCCGGTTTCGCCTTCTCGACGACCGGCGCGCTCGCGGCCGGAGCTGCCGCGGGCGCGGGCGCCTTGGTCTTGGGCGGTCCCCCGCCCACACCGCGAGCCAGTCGCAGGAGCCACTGGTCGCGCTCGGAGGGGCCGCCGGAGACCGCGCCGGCGGGCTGTGGTGAAGCCGGCGCGGTCGTAGGCTGGTTCGGCGGCGCGAAGCGCGGCGTCGACTCGATGTCGATGCGCTCTCCTTCCGAGTGTTTCTTGGTCCAGAGATTGTCTTCGGTGACGACGGTGCGGTCGACGGGCTTGCCGGACTTCCCCGCTGCCGCGTCGAGCTTGGCCGACAGGCCGAGCTTGGTGATGAGCGCGCGCGTGTCCTCGCACCCGCTGGTGTCGCCGTTCTTTTCCTGCGCGAGATAGAGCTTGGTGAGAACGTCGGCCGCGTCGTCGTTCAAGC
>DASPGK010000424.1:0-6325 GCA_035620655.1 Candidatus Krumholzibacteriia bacterium | reverse complement strand
CGCAACCGGGAAGGCACGCTCACGGCACTCGATCCCGCGCCGCGCTGGGTGGTGTGGCCGGGCCGCGGCACCGTGGCGTTGGGACGAACGCTCTCGGACGCGGTCGTCGCGCGCGACATCGTCGCGCACACCGTCCCCGCGATCGCGCGCGCGGAGTTGTTGGGGGGCTGGAAGGCGCTCCCCGAAGAGGACGTCTTCGACGTCGAGTACTGGGACCTCGAGCAAGCCAAGCTCAAGCGCGCGAGCGCCCCCGCGGAGCACACCGGTCGCGTCGCGCTCGTGACCGGCGCCGCGAGCGGCATCGGCCGCGCCACCGTCGACGCCTTCTTGAAAGCGGGCGCGTGTGTCGCCGCCCTGGACATCGCCGGTGCGGTTCTGTCGGCGTGGAACGACGCGCGCGTGTCCGCGTTCGTGTGCGACGTCACCGACGCGACCGCGCTGGACTACGCGGTCGAGAACACCGTGCGCCGTTTCGGCGGCATCGACGCGGTGGTGAGCAACGCGGGCACGTTTCCCAAGACGACCCGCATCGCGGACATGACCGACGAGCTGTGGCGAAAGAGCTTCGCGGTCAACTTGGACGCGCACCGCCTGCTGCTCCAGAAGACGATTCCGTTCCTCGAAGCGGGGGTCGACCCCGCGGTGGTATTCGTCGCCTCGAAGAACGTGCCCGCCCCGGGCAAGGGGGCCGCCGCGTACTCGGTCGCGAAGGCGGGCCTGACCCAGCTCGCGCGCGTGGCCGCGCTGGAGCTGGCCGCGTCGGGCATTCGCGTGAACGTCCTGCACCCCAACGACGTGTTCGACACCGGCATCTGGACGCCCGAGGTGTTGGCCGCGCGCGCGAAGGAGTACGGACTCGACGTCGAGGCTTATAAGAAGAAGAACCTGCTGGGCCGCGAAGTGACTTCGGCCGACGTGGCGGCCCTGGCGGTGGCTCTGGCCGGGCGATTGTTCGCAGCGACCACGGGTGCCCAGATTCCCGTCGATGGAGGAAACGACCGCGTCGTGTAGCGCGGTTCCTTGCCACGTTCCTTGCTGACAGTTAGCATGAGGAACATGCGCACTCGCATCGCATTGCTGGTTGGGCTCGTGCTGGTGATCGCCTGCACGGCGTTTGCGGCCGAGTCTCCCACCTGCGCCGAGTGCGGCAAGCCCATCGAGCGCGACGCGTTCCAGACCCAGGGACGCGTATACCACCCCGACTGCTTCGTGTGCGAGATCTGCGAGCGCCCCATCAACGGCTCCTACAGCGAGCAGAAGGGGAAGGTCTATCACAACGACTGCTTCCTCGATCGGGTGGCGCTGAAGTGCTCGCTGTGCAACGACGTGCTGCGCGGTGAGTACCTGCAAGATTACTGGGGGAACTCGTACTGCAAGCACCACGACGGCGACGCCCCCATGTGCGACTCGTGCGGTCGTTTCGTCTCGGAGAAGCTCACCGGCGGCGGCACCCGCTACGACGACGGCCGCTTCATCTGTAATATCTGCAAGCCGGAGTCCATGACCGACGTCGACGACATCCTCGAGATCGTGTTCGAGGTGGCCGAGCACATGAAGACCTTCGGCATGGAGGTCGACTACAACGGCATCCAGATCCACCTGGTGGGCCGCGACAAGATGCAGACGCTGTCGGGACACCATTCGAACGGACTGCGCGGATTCACCGACTATCGCGAAGACTGGCGCGTGTTCGGGAGGTCGCAGAACCGCAAGATGCACATCTATTTGTTGTACGGCATGCCGCGCATGGAGATCATCAACACCGTCGCGCACGAGCTCGCGCACGTGTGGCAGTTCAACCGGGCCCGCTTCAACAACGAGCGCGCGTGGGCGGAGGGGAGCTGCAACTACGCCGCCTACCTCGTGCTGGGCAAGTATCCCGGCAAGGAGAGCTCGTTCTTTCGCACCAGCCTGACGCGCGACATCGACCCCGTCTACGGCGACGGCTTCCGCCGCGTGAAGACGCTCGCGGAGGCGGAAGGCAGCAAGTCCTGGCTGCGCTACTTGGCCAAGAGCGCGGACTTTCCGAAGGGCTACTAGCCCGCGATGCCGCGCGGCCACGGCCGATTCCCGAAATAGTTGACCTGCGCTCGTCTTCCCCCCTAGGCTCGCCGCTGACTCGAGTTCGCCGATGCGCTGACGGGCGGCAGTACGGGCGCGCCACGGTCCGCGTTGTGCACCAGCATGAGCGAGCGAACCCACACGATCGAGAGATTGATGCCACCGGCCATTGACGCCGACGTGCGCGCGCTCGCGCGCCTTTTGGTCGACGCGGTCGAATCGGGGGCGGCGGTGAGCTTCGTTGCACCGCTCACGCCGGCGCGGGCGGAGGCGTGGTGGCGCGCGACACTCTCCGAGTCGCACGCGCGCGCCGTCTTCCTGGTCGCCCGCTCGGAAGGCGCGATCGTGGGAACGGTTCAGCTGCATCCGGCCTGGGCCCCGAACCAGCCCCACCGGGCCGAGATCGTGAAGCTGATCGTGCATCGGGAAAGCCGGGGTGCGGGGTTGGGCGCGCGCCTCATGCAGGCCGCCGAGGACGAGGCGCGGCGCGAGGGGTTTCGCTTGCTGACGCTGGATGCGAAACGCGGCGCCGCCGCGGAACGGTTGTATCGCCGGCTGGGATGGTCGTACGTGGGAGCGATCCCGCGCTTCGCCGTCGACACCGACGGCGTGACGCCGCACGATGCGGTGATCTTCTACAAAGAGCTGAGCCCCACGGCGGAGTGACCCGCGCGGACGCGCCGCGACCTAGACGCCTTTCCCGCCCTCGCCGGCATGTGCTACCATGCGGGTCATCCGGCCGTCGGCCGGATCCTGCGAAGACATCCGTGTTCCCAATCGTGAAAGGAATCGAATGAGCAAGCGGCGGGTCGTCCTGTTGCCGGGCGATGGCATCGGTCCCGAAGTGGTCGAAGCGGCGCGGCGCGTGGTCGAAGCCTCGGGCCCCGAGATCGAGTGGGTGCCGAGGGAGATCGGCGCGGTCGCGTTCGAAAAGTACGGCGAGGCGCTCCCGCCCGACGTTCTCGACGAGATTCGACGCTGCGGTGTTGCACTCAAAGGTCCGACCACGACGCCCATCGGAACCGGCCACATCTCCGCGAACGTGCGCTTGCGCAAGGAGCTCGCGCTGTTCGCCAACGTTCGCCCCGTCAAGACGGTGCCCGGTCTGGAGACGCCCTACGGGCAGACCGACCTCGTCATCGTGCGCGAGAACACCGAGGACCTGTACGCGGGCCTCGAGAACGAAGTGGCACCCGGCGTGATCACGTCGATCAAGGTCATCACCGAGACCGCGAGCCGCCGCATCGCCAAGTTCGCCTTCGAGTACGCGGTGAATTGGGGCCGCAAGCGCGTCACCGCCGTGCACAAGGCCAACATCATGAAGAAGGCCGACGGGCTGTTCCTGGATTGCGCGCGCCTGGAAGCGAAGGCGTACCAGGGGCGCGTCCAGTTCGACGACATTCTGGTCGACGCGCTGGCGATGAAGCTCGTCACCAAGCCGTCGCAGTTTGACGTGCTCTTGCTCGAGAACCTCTACGGCGACATCGTGAGCGACTTGGCGGCGGGCCTGATCGGCGGGCTGGGTCTGGCGCCGGGCGCGAACTACGGCCCGGAGTGCGCGGTGTTCGAAGCCATCCACGGCTCGGCGCTCGACATCGCGGGCAAGGGGATCGCGAACCCGATCGCGATGATTCTCTCGGCGGCGATGATGTGTCACCACTTGGGAGACGACGCGTCCTATCTGCGCATTCGCAAGGCGGTCCGCACCATCACGACCGAGCGCCGCGACGTGCTCACCCCCGACCTGGGTGGCCAGGGCACGACGCGCGGAGTGGCCGACGCGATCGTGAGCGAAGTCGAGCGGCGCCGCCGCGAGCCGGTGGACGCGTAAGCGATGATCATCAAACCCAAGATTCGCGGCTTCGTCTGCATCACGACCCACCCGGTCGGGTGCGACGCCAACGTGCGCGCACAGATCGACGTCGTGCGCGCGCGACCGCGTTTGCACAACGGACCCAAGCGCGCGCTCGTCATCGGCGCTTCCACCGGCTACGGGCTCGCGTCGCGCATCGGCGCCGCGTTCGGGAGCGGTGCCGCCACCGTGGGCGTGTTCCTGGAGCGCGAGCCGGCGGAAAACCGGCCGGCCACGGCCGGTTGGTACAACTCGGCCGCTTTCGAGAAGCACGCGCGCGCGGCGGGACTCGCCGCGCGCAGCTTGAACGTCGACGCTTTCTCCAGCGCCGCCAAGGAGAAAACAATCGAGGTGCTTCGCGCGATCGGGCCGGTGGACCTGGTCGTGTACAGCCTGGCCGCCCCGCGGCGCACGCTCGCAAGCGGCGAGGCGGCGAAATCGGTGCTGAAGCCGATCGGCGCGCCGTACCACGGCAAGACCGTCGACACCGACAAGGCACTCGTCACCGACGTCACCATCGAGCCGGCGATCCCGCAAGAGATCGCGGATACCGTCACGGTCATGGGCGGCGACGATTGGGAAGCGTGGATGGATGCGCTCGCCGGCGCCAAGCTCCTCGCCGACGGGTGCAAGAGTGTGGCGTACACCTACGTGGGCCCCCAGCTCACGTGGCCGATCTACCGCGACGGCACTATCGGCAAGGCCAAGGAAGACCTGGAGCGTGCGGGCCGCGCCATCGACGACCGCCTGCGAGCGAAGGGAGGCGCCGCGTACGTCTCCGTGATGAAGGCGGTGGTGACGCAAGCCAGCTCCGCGATTCCGGTGGTTCCGCTGTACATCTCGCTCTTGTTCAAGATCATGAAGACGAAGGGAATCCACGAAGGGTGCATCGAGCAGGCGCGGCGCATGTTCGAAGAGCGGCTCTACTCCGCGTCCGCACCCGCCGTCGACGACCACGGGCGTCTTCGCCTCGACGATTGGGAGATGCGCGAGGACGTGCAGGCGGAAGTCGATCGCACCTGGCCGCGCCTGACCACCGAGAATCTCCACCAGCTCACCGACTTCAAGGGCTACCAAGAGGAATTCTTGCGGCTGTTCGGCTTCGGGATCGCGGGCGTGGACTACGACGCCGACGTGAATCCGGTGGTCCCGTTCGAGGCCGTCTCCTAGGAAGGCGTTTCGCATGGCCGCGCTCGACCATCTCTTCGCGAACAACCGGGCCTGGGCCGCGCGCCAGGTCGCGCGCGAGCCCGACTTCTTCGCGCGCTTGGTGGCGCAACAAGCGCCGGAGTACCTCTGGATCGGCTGCTCCGACAGCCGCGTTCCCGCCAACGAGATCGTCGGGCTCTTGCCCGGCGAGTTGTTCGTCCACCGCAATGTGGCCAACGTCGTGGTCCACACCGACCTCAATTGTCTCTCGGTGCTCCAATTCGCGGTCGACGTGCTGCACGTCAAGCACGTGATCGTGTGCGGGCACTACGGGTGCGGCGGTGTGCGAGCCGCACTCGCGACCGAGCGCCTGGGCCTGATCGACAATTGGCTGCGCCACGTGCAGGACATGTGCGAGCGCCACGCGTCGTTGCTGGACGGCATCTCCGACCCCGAGGCGCGCGTGGACCGCATGTGCGAGTTGAACGTGATCGACCAGGTGCGGCACGTGTGCGAGACCACGATCGTGCAGGACGCGTGGACGCGCGGGCAGCCGCTCACGGTGCACGGGTGGATATACGGCCTGAACGACGGGCGCCTGCGCGACTTGCGCATCTCGGTCGCGGCGCTGCCGTCGATGGCGGACGCCTACACGACGGCGTTGCGCGGGTTGGGCGCGCGCTAGCGCGCCCGTCACTCGAAGAGTTTACCTTGCGGGTCCGGCGGGCGTCGAAACGCAGCCGTCGACGGTCCAGGTGATCGTCGCGCGAGATCGTACTTCTTCCGACTTGCCTCGAACAGCGCGTGGATCTGCTCCGCGAAGATCCCCGTCCCGCTCATTCGTTCTCCGAATTGCGATTGGTAGAGCTTGCCGTCGCGCAACGCGCGCACGCGCGCGAGGATCTTGTCGCGGCGGTCGGGATAATGCGTGGCGAGCCACTCTTCGAAGATCTCTTTGACGCCGTGCGGGAGCCGCAGCACGACGTGGCCCGCGGCGGTTGCGCCGGCTTCCGCGGCGCGCTGGAGAATGCGCGGAATCTCCGAGTCGGTGAGGGCGGGGATGATGGGAGCCACCAACACGCCGGTCGGCACGCCCGCGCGCGCGAGGGTCGCGATCGCGTCGAGCCGCCGTTCGGGCGACGACGTGCGCGGCTCCATGGTGCGCGCGAGGGTGGCGTCGAGGGTGGTCACGGAGACATAGACGTTCGCGGCATCGTGCTCGGCGAGTGAGGCCAACAGATCGACGTCGCGCGTCACGAGATG
>DASPGK010000423.1:0-4200 GCA_035620655.1 Candidatus Krumholzibacteriia bacterium | reverse complement strand
CGCTGATCCTCAACAAGGAAGGCCTCGACGAGAAGATCACGCAGGTGCTCAACATCTGGACGGGCCGCCCGGACCTGCGCGCCTGGAGCGAGATCGTGCAGCGCGCCAAGCACCCCGAGTCGGAGGTTCGGATCGGCATGGTCGGCAAGTACGTCGAGCTCACCGAGTCGTACAAGAGCCTCAACGAGGCGCTCTATCACGGCGGCTTCGCAAACCGCGCGGGCGTGAAGATCGAGTACTTCGACTCCGAGAAGCTCGACGAGGCGAGCGTGCTGCTGGGCTGCGACGGCATCCTCGTGCCGCACGGCTTCGGCTCGCGCGGTGCGGAGGGTAAGACGCTCGCGGTCGGCTACGCGCGCGAGCAGCGCATCCCGTACCTCGGCATCTGCTTCGGCATGCACTTCTCGGTGATCGACTTCGCACGCAACGTCGCGGGCCTCGAGCGCGCGAACTCGGTCGAGGTCGACCCCGACACCCCGCACCCCGTGATCGACCTGCTCCCCGAGCAGCGCGAGGTGAAGGACAAGGGCGGCTCGATGCGGCTCGGCGCGTGGCCGTGCGTGCTCAGGCCCGGCACCAACGCCTACCGCGCCTACGGGCAGGAGCGCATCTCCGAGCGCCACCGCCACCGCTACGAGCTCAACCCCGCCTACCGCGAGCGGCTCGAGCGCGCGGGCCTCGTGATCGCAGGCACCTCACCCGACGACAAGCTCGTCGAGGTGGTCGAGATCGAGGACCACCCGTGGTTCGTCGCCTGCCAGTTCCACCCGGAGTTCGCGTCGACGCCGTTCCGCCCGCACCCGCTGTTCGTCGACTTCATCGCGGCCGCGAAGCGGCAGCGCGAGCGCACGGGCCCGCGTTGAGTACACTGGGGAGCCTGGGACGTTAGCTCAGCTGGCTAGAGCGCCGTGCTCACACCGCGGAGGTCGGAGGTTCGATCCCTCTACGTCCCACCAGGATTCCGAATCAGTTGAGTGAGAACGCAGCGTCGTCGAACATGTCGTCGCACGCGTTCGCGCAGCGTCGCCCCATGTTCGCGCAGCGATCGCGCGCCTCGTCCGTTTCGACGCGCAGCTCGGCCTTCTGGGCGGCGAGCTCGTCCTTGACGGCCTCTCGACACTCCGCGATGTCGCGGCGGTCGTCGGAGTCCTTGCACTCTGCGAACGCGATCACGGCAAGCGCCTTCTCCTCGCCGGCCACGCAGCGCCCGCTGCCCTTCGCAATGTCGTCGCAGCTGCGCGCCCAGGCGCGGCAGATGTCGTTGCAGACTCCCTCGTCGTTCGCGCTCCCGAGCCCGGGAAACATCTCCGCGAGCTGGTCGACGGCGTCCGCGGGGCGCCGGCAGATCGCCTCCATGTCCTCTTCGTCGTCATCGTCGCGACCGATCAGATCCTTCAGGTCCGCGAAGTCGTGCGGCACGTGGACGTTGGCTTCGGCGTCGGTGGTGTTGCCGCTGCCGTCGGTGATGCGGTAGACGAGCGTGTAGATGCGTCCGCTGCCGGGCCCCGCGCGCTCGGCGCGGAGCATCACGCTGCGGTCGTCGCTGCCGAGGTCGGCGCCCTGGATGTCGTTCGACGTGTTGCCGTCGCCGAGGCCGTTGTCGCTCTCGTTGCTGCGGACGTCGATCAGCTCCACCCCGAAATCTTCGTCTCCGGCGCCGCTGCAACGATCCCGCACGCGCACGTCGGTCTCGATCACATGCAGCGTATGATTCGGCGGCCACAGGTAGCGCGGATTCGGATAGACGCGAACCACGGGCGCCTGCGTGTCCTCGACGGTGATGGTCGCGTCGTCGCTCACGGGGTCGCTCGCGCCCGGCGTCGAGGTCAGCGTCACGGTCGTCACGCCGAGCGGAAACGTGCCGGTCGGCGTGAGCGTGTCCGCGTTCTCGAGCGCGACCACCGGATCCGTCGACCACTCGTTGACGATCCCCTCGCCGACCGGCGCGGTGCCATTGAGCGTGTGCTCCGCGCCTTCGGGCGACTCGCACTCGAGCACGACGTCGGGCCCCGCGCTCACCGGCTGCGCGGCGGCTGCGAGCGGTAGCGAGAACAGAGAGGCGGTGAACGGGAAGGCCAGCCGAGTCAGCGCGCGCATGAGAAGCTACCTCCGACGGTGGAACGCGGGGTTATCGTATCATGCTCAAGCGCCACTGGAACCCCGTTTCACGCGACTTCCGACGGTGGAGCGCCTCGTCGCGCGAGCTAGCGCCGCACGCGATCGGCGCTACAGTCGCGCTGCCGTTCGCGCGCGCAAGCCCGCGAGATGAAAAGAGAAACCTCGAGAGCCACAGGGCTCTCCACGGCACCGCTGGCCCGGTAGCTCAGCCTGGATAGAGCACCAGCCTCCGAAGCTGGGGGTCGCGCGTTCGAATCGCGCCCGGGTCACCACGTCGACTCTTGCATCGCAGCGCGATTGCCGAAGTCACGGCTTGCGAACTCAGCAGGCGCGATTCGCCCAAGGTCCGCGAAGCGGACCGCGCGGATCGCGCCCGGGTCACCATTTCCCGCGTTGCACACGGATCCGATCGCCAAAGCCAGATTGGCGGCTTCGCTTCAGAAGTTCCATTGCACCTGGATCGGCAGCTCGATCTTGCCGAGGTCGCCACCGTACCCGACGGTCATGATGTACGTGCCTTCGGACAAGCCCGTGAACTCCGTATCCCACTCGCCGGAGGTGATCCCGGGCGACAGCGTCCACGACGACTTCTTCGTGCTGTTCTGGTAGAAGCTCAGCGTCACGTCGAGATTGCCCGTCTGTGCGCTGTCGCCGATGCCGCTCACCGCGATGCGTCCGTCGTCGCCAGCCATGTTGGTCGCGGGCAGCGAGGTGATCGTCAACGGGCCCGTCAGCGGCGCCAGCATGGGAATTGCGCCTAGCTGTTCGGGATAAAGCGGCCCGCCCGAGACGATCGGCGGCAGCGTGACGAGCTGGCCGAGCATCGGCGCACCGTCCCGGGCGTACCCCTTGATCGCCTTGTGCGACTCCTTGCCGTAGGTCGTGTGGAACTTGGCGAAGTCGCCGCACACGAAGTCCTGGAAGTCGTCGAACGCACCCCAGCCGAACGCGAACATGCCAGCCGGCGCTTCGCCGAACTGCGCGCTCGCATCGAAGAGCTGGCCCGAGCCGAAGTTGATGACGTCGGCATACGCCGAGAGCCCCGCGCCCCAGTACTGCTGACGCAGCGTGGTGCCGGCGTCGTGGAATCCCTGGAAGAGCTCGACGTCGGTGATCGCGCCGTCGCGGTAGTCGACGCCCAGGCCTGCGAGCGTCGTTCGATAGTTCGTGAAGGCGAGCTTCGTATCGATCTTGTAGTCCTTGAGCGAAGACTTCACTTGCGCGCCGAACTCCTTCTGGATCGCGCCGTAGTCCGCGCTCACGGTGAGCGCGTAGTTATGTGTCAAGTTGGGGCAGCTGCCGGTCGTCGAGATGCCGACGTTGGTCGTGCCCACCTTTGCGCCCGTGAAGCCGACCTTCACGGATGTCTCGTTCGAGCCCGACGCGTTGATGATGTTGACGACGCCGGCGTTCGACGAGCTCGTCGTGTGGTCAAACGTGCAACCGGCCGCGTTCTTGATCAGCACCTCGATCGTCTCCCCGAGGAAGACGTCGAGCGCGGTACCGCTCACCGGCTTGGCGATCGTGGCAAGCGCCGGTGGCGAAGAGACGAGCACGAGCGCGAATGCGAGAGCGGATGTAAGGCGAAGCATGATCAGAGCCTCCTGCCGTCATGGGGGGTCATCGGCCCAGCGCGGACGACAGGCAAAGCCAGCCGCCTCCTCGGCAATGGCCAATTATAAGCGTTCGTTTACCTCCCAACGCGGAGGCGTGGAGGAATGGCGCCGCGCTGGGCCGGCGCGGACCAGCAGCCATTGGGGTCGCGCGCTCACGGCTGCGTTCTACGCGGAGCCCACGGGGAGCGGATCCCGTTTGCGAATCCAGCGGTTGGCCCGATCGGTTGCACACGGTCACAACGCAGGCGCCTGTCGAGACTTCTGCCTCTTCGCACGGGCGCATCTCGGATAGAATGGGGGCATGACGGTTCGGCGCTGCATTTTGCTCGGCGTGTGTCTGCTGCTCTGCGCCGCGGCGGGCTCGGCACACGCCGCGACGAAGACGTTCAACGTCACCGGTGAGGTGCTGAGCGCGAGCAGCGTGCTCGCGCCGTACGGCGTCGAGAAGGGCTCCGTCGTCCAGATC
>DASPGK010000422.1:0-2784 GCA_035620655.1 Candidatus Krumholzibacteriia bacterium | reverse complement strand
CGTGCCACCAGCGGACACCGCGCCGCGCCGTCGTCACACTCCCCGGCGCCGCTCCCGCGTCGGCGCCGCCCACCAGCTCGAGCGCGAAGGCGAGGTCGTGCGCCGACTGCATGCGATCCTCGGGGTTCTTCTGCAGGCACTGCTTGATCACTTTCTCCAGATCCGCCGGTGCCACCGGCTGCAAGTCCCTCACCGCGCGCGGCTCGCCCGTCATGATCGCCGCGATCAGACTCGCTTGGCTCTGTCCCTCGAAGGCGCGCGCTCCCGTGGCCATTTCGTACAGGACACAGCCCAGCGCCCACACGTCGCTGCGCGCGTCCGCCTCTTTGCCCTCCAGCTGCTCGGGCGACATGTACTGGAACGTCCCCACGATCGTGCCCTCGGCCGTGAGCGGTGCTCCCACGGTGGGCGATTGCGTGGCGTTGCTGCGTACGCTTCCGCTCCCCACCCCGCCCGCGAGCCCCGCGCTGCGCGCCAACCCGAAGTCCATCAACTTCGGGCCCGTCTTCGTGAGCATGATGTTGCCCGGTTTGAGATCGCGGTGCACCACACCCGCCCGATGCGCGCGCTCGAGCGCCTCCCCAATCGCGCGCCCCAGCCGGAGCACCTCGTGCACCGGCAGCGCCCCCTTTTCCAGCCGGTGGGCCAGCGTCTCGCCCTCAACCAGTTCCAGGACCAAGTAGTCGACGTCGCCGTCCCGGCCCACGTCGAAGAGCGTGCAGATGTGCGGATGATTGAGAGAGGAGACCGTCTTCGCTTCGCGCTCGAAGCGCGCGCGCACTTCCGGGTGTGAGGACAGATGTTGCGGCAGTACCTTGACCGCGACGTCGCGGCCCAGGCGCGTATCCCGCGCCCGATACACTTCGCCCATACCGCCCGCGCCGAGCGGCGCGACGATCTCGTAGGGTCCAAGTCTGGTGCCGGAGAGGAGAGTCACCCGGGGCATCCTACCGCGTCGCGCGGCAGCGTGTCGATGGCGGGTTCATAATATGGGGGCTCGCGCCTAACGCTCCAATTCAGCGACGGCCTCGCTCATGGAGAGAACTCCGCTCGCGTGCGATCCAGTGCCAGCTCGAGCAGCCGCTCGAAGACCAACCGATGCCGTCGGAACTCCTCGCTCTGTTGCGACAGAACCGCGTCGAGTGTGCGCCCATCCAGCGCTACCATGCCCTGCTCCGTTACCACATACGCTCCGCTTCGCTCGACCGATACGTGCGCGGAGGCGAGCCGGATCTGCCGCCCGTCCAAGTCGATCGTAATCTCGATCGACGGTGCATCCGGGATGACCACCTGCCAGTCACCGTCGACGCCGTTCTCCGAGAGTGTGGCCGCGACCGAGGCGAAGAAGCGATCGATCTCCTGCTCATCTCCCTTGGGAGACCCCATCCGCTCAACGCGAACCTCGAGCCACTCGCTGCTGCGGTCCGGAAGCGGGTAACCCGGCAAATATCGGATGCTGACCTTGTCCTTGTCCGCGGCCTGGGCGAAAGCGGTAGTAAAGAGAACCGCGAGCCCGAAGAGAACTGCCAATGTAGAACGACGCATCGTCACGACCTCCAGCTCATTATGACGAGAGAGATTCGCCTTCATCGAGCATGATGACTCGACGAACGACGCCTTGGCCTTCTTACTTGAGTCGCTCCAGGCGCCCTTTTCGTTTGACGATGTTCTTATAGTCCCACTGGATGTCGCGCGCTTTCTTCAACCACCGCGCGAGGTCTTTTGCATTCACTTGGTCGGCGGTCGTGAAACGCGCTTCCGCCGCCTTGAACGAGCCTTCCTTCGCGAGGCCTTTCTCCTCGAACGACTGACCACTCCAGAACAGCAGGCGGATGCAGTCCTTCAGCTTGCTGTAGCCCACCACCGGATTGCCGTCCAGGAACCACACCGGATGCCGGTGCCACACCTTGTTCTCCGCCTCCGGCAGACCCTTGTCGATCTCCTTCGCGAGCAGGTCGCAGATCTTGCGATCGGCCGCGTCGAGGTCCTGGTTGTATTTGCGGGTGTCGGGGTGAATCACGGGGTTTCCTCTCTGCGCCGCGTGCCCGGCGACGCACGCCGCTTCGCCAGCAGCCGACTCGACGCGATCGCCAGGAAGATGGCATCGGCCACAAGTGCTACCACGACAAAAACCGCCGGCACCAAGAAACGCCTATCGTCGGGCCATGTCTTCAAGAAGACCACCGCCACCGTGAGCAGAACCAGATAGACCACACCGATCGCGGCCAGGTGCCGTCCTCCCAGCGCGTTGATGTCGTACCATACCGATTCATCTTCCAGCGTGGCCGGAAACCGAATCCCGTAGAGCCCGTTCGGTTTGATACGGCGACCCATCAGCGGGATCGCGAGCGCAATCAAGAGAACGCCCACCGCGTAGAGAATCGGGATCGCGTACCACGGAGTCGGTTCCGCGTTCATGCCTCCATCAGCGCCTTCCACTTCGCTTTGGGGTTTCTCATGTGTGCCTCCTAGGCGGGAGCGCGCAGCGTGAATCGACCCGCCACCGCCTGGGCTGCGAGGCCCGCTACCAGCAGCACGGCCTGGACCTGCGGGACCGCGACAAGCGCCGCGACGCCAAGAAGCAGATAGACGACGTTCGCCCAGAGTACCACCGGCGCTGTCGGTAGCCGACATGGCTCCAGACCCACGTGCGCCCAGTTCACCACCGCGAGCAGCAGCAGGCCCAATCCGGCCGCGAGGAACCAGAGCGCGTCGGCCGACCACTCCCCATAGAACCGCGCCGTGAGAACCACGTGGAGGAGCGAGATCACCGCGACGGTTGCA
>DASPGK010000421.1:0-11021 GCA_035620655.1 Candidatus Krumholzibacteriia bacterium | reverse complement strand
ATTCGTCGGTTGCTGACGGGACAAGAGCGCGCGAGCGACGGCTCGGTCTATCGGCCGGGCGAAGACGTGATGGGTTTGCTCTTCGCCGCCGACCGTCTCGCGCACTCGCGCGCGATCGCGTCGCACCTCGCCGCGGGCGAGCACGTGATATGCGACCGCTACGTCTTTTCGTCGATGGCCTATCAGACGCTCGACTCGTCGATATCCGCGGAGTGGGTGATCGACGTCAACCAGGGCTGCGCGGTCCCGGACCTCACCATCTTTCTATCGGTGCCGGTCGAGGTGTGTCTGCAGCGGCTTTCTTCGCGAAAAGGCACGGCCGCGATCTACGAGACGCGCGCGCTTCTCGAAACGATCGCGCGGAATTACGAGACGCTCCTGCCGCGCTACGAAACCCACTTCGGGCGCGTGGTCACGCTGGATGGCACGCGCAGCGTCGACGACGTGCACGCGGCCCTGGTCGAAGCACTCGATTGGGAGTGAGCAAAACGGCCGGTCGCTCGGGCGGAGCGACCGGCCGTCTCGTCTCGAACGGTGGGTACGTTCGATTCGAGAACTACTGATACATCGCCTTGATCTTCCCCCAAGTCGATTCCTGGGTCTTCAAGACGTGCTCCTTGAGCGCCGGGAGGCATAGGCAGTCGTTCTCGAACGTCTCCAACTGCCAATACCCGAACTGATCGATGGCCGTGATCGACCGCGTGAAGGGCGTTGCGTTCTGGACCAGGTAGCACGCGAGATGCGCCACGGGGTCGACGATCGGATACGTGATCCCATCGGCGTGGCGCTTCTCCACCGGGTTGCAGAACAGCTTCCCGTACAACACGACGACGTTGCTCGTCCCAAACTGATCGATCACGATCACCGGCCTGCCCACCGTGGGGCCTTGCGCGTGGTAACACAGGTAGTGGTTCCACTCGGGGGGTGCAGCGGGCGGCGGCACGTTCTTGAGCGCCGGGTTCAAGAGGTACGCCGCGTCCCCGAGGTGCCACTGGGCGATGCCGAACTGATCGATGCCCACGATGGTGCGGGCCGGCTGGGGCGCGTCGATCCTCCACCACAGCTGATGGATGTCGGGATTGATGATCGGGTACACGTCGCCGGTCTCGGGGATCCGCTTCTCGGCGGGATTGGCGAACTTGTCCAGCACGAAGAGCGACACGTCGATCGGTCCGAACTGATCGATCAGCGTGATCGGTCTCGTGTACGTCAGCGGAATCGTGCGATACACGTTGTAGTGGTTCTCGTGCGGCAGCGCGGGCTGGGCGCCGGCGACCGCCGCGGACAGCAAGAGGACCGTCGCCAGTCCCTGCGCCCAAGCGCGCAATCTCGAAAGCTCCATGGGAGCCTCCTCTTTGGAGAATGACTTCCTCCGTAGGTTGGAGAAAAAGCACTGCGTGGATTGAGAGCGTGCTTCGCGCGGGATCGATGGTGGGACGCGGTGACGGTCGAGAAGCGAGGCAGGTTCAGGGGCGGCGTCCCGTTTGAGGCGTGCAGGACTTTATCACATCAGGCGGGCAGTGTCAACTGGACGGTCACGTCCGGTGGGTGGAATCGGAGGCCGCACGGTGCACGTGGCGGATGCGCTGGAAGACCGTGTAGAGCGACGTCACCGCGAGCAGGATCATGACCGCCATCAGGAAGCGGTAGCCGAGAATCAACCCCAGCGCCAAGAGCGCGATGCGCTCGGGGCGCTCCATCACGCCCACCTTGCACTCGATGCCTACGCCCTCGGCGCGCGCGCGCGCGTAGCTCGTGAGCACGGATCCCATCAGCGCCAGCATAATGACGACGGGCTCGTACACCTCGAAGCCGCTCGGGCGGCGCACCACGTACATCAAGACGCCGCCGAAGTAGACGAACTCGCTGACGCGGTCGAGCATCGAATCGATGAAGGCGCCGAAGCGCGACGCCTTCCCGAGCCGGCGCGCGACGTCGCCATCGAGCACGTCGCACAGACCCGCGAGCAAGAGGAAGATGCCGCCCGCGAGCAACCAGCCGCGCGCCACCACGATGCCGCCCCACACGCTGAACGCGAGACCGAAGATCGATACCAGCAGCGGCGAGATGTGGAATGCGACCAGTACGTTGACCACGGGTTCGAGGATCTTGCGCGCGCTCGCTTGCAGGGCTCGTTTGTCCATGACGCGGGACCCTATCACCCGTTTCGCGAAGCCGTCAAGGTTGCGCCGATTCGGCGTCGTCATCCGCGACGCGGCGGCGTTTGCCGATGCCCTTGACGACGACGACGAACTCGCCGCGTGGCGCCGACTTCGCGAAGTGGTCGCGCACGTCGACCGCCGTTCCGCGCGCGACCTCTTCGTGCACCTTGGTCATCTCGCGCGCCACCGCGATCGATCGTTCGGGCAGTCGCGCGGCCAGCGCGTCGAGCACCTTGTGCAATTGGTGGGGCGAGACGTAGAACACGGTCGTGCGCGGCTCGCTCTCGAGCGTTTCGACGGCGCGCTTGAGCTCGCCGGGCTTACGCGGCGCGAAGCCCGCGAACACGAAGGCTTCGCACGGAAACCCCGAGAGCACGAGTGCCGGCAGCACCGCGTTGGCGCCCGGCGCCATGGTGATGTGGATCCCGGCCTCCAGCGCCGCGCGCACCAGGTAGAAGCCGGGGTCGGAGATAGCCGGCGTCCCCGCGTCGGTCACCAGCGCCACGTTCTCGCCTCGCCGGAGCCGCTCGATGATCGACGGCGTCACGCGCGCCTCGTTGTGGTCGTGATAGGAGAGAAGCTGGGTCGCGATTCCGTAATGGTTCAGCAGAATGCGGGTATGACGGGTGTCCTCGGCCAGGACCACGTCGGCGCCCTTTAGAACCTCGATGGCGCGGTAGGTAATATCGCCCAGGTTGCCGATCGGCGTGGCGACGAGCGTGAGGGTGCCGGGCGAATCGCCCATGCGCGGCGGCGGCTAGCCGCGACCCAGCGCGAGGAGCGCCTCGCCGGCGCGCTCGATGTCGTCGCTCGAGACGTCGAGGTGCGTCACCATGCGCACGCGGCCGGCCCCGAACGGGACGGCGAGCACACCGTGCTCGCGCAACTTCGCGAGCAACGCATCGACCGTGAACACCTTCTCGTCGACGCGCGCCACCACGATGTTGGTCTCCACCGGAAAGAGGAGCGAGAGCCCGCGCACCTGCTCGACGAAAGACGCCAGCCGCTTGGCGTTTTTGTGGTCCTCGTGCATGCGCTCGACATGGTGGTCGAGCGCGTGGAGGGCGGCCGCCGCCAATAGCCCCGCTTGTCTCATTCCGCCACCGAGTCGCTTTCGTAGCCGGCGGGCGCGTTCTACGACATCCTGTGTCGATACCAGAATCGATCCCACCGGCGCGCCCAGTCCCTTCGAGAAACACATGCTGACCGTGTCCGCGCACGCGGCGTAGTCGGCGAGCGACACGCCCGTCTCGACGTGGGCGTTGCACAGGCGCGCGCCGTCCAGGTGGACGCGGATGCCGTGCGTCTCGGCCAGCTTCTTGACGCGCTGCATCTCGTCGAAGGGATAGACGCGCCCGCCCGCGCGGTTGTGCGTGTTCTCCATCGCGATCACCTTGGTGCCGGGCGTGTGCAGCGACTGCGTCTTTATATAGGGCTCGATCTGGGCGGCCGTCAGCACGCCGCGATCGCCGTCCAGCGCGTTGAGCTGGACCCCGTGGAGGGCCGCCACCGACGAGACCTCGTAGTTCATGATGTGCGACTGGCGCTCGAGGATCACCTCGTCGCCGGTCTCGGTGAGCGAGGCGACGCCGAGGAAGTTCCCCATCGTCCCCGAGGGGACGAACAGCGCCGATTCTTTCTTGAGGAGGGTTGCGATCCGCTTCTCGAGCGCGATCACGGTGGGGTCGTCGCCGAAGACGTCGTCGCCGACTTCCGCCTCAGCGATGGCGCGCCGCATGGCCGCGGTGGGACGCGTCACCGTGTCGCTGCGCAAGTCGATGAAACGACGGGCTTCCGGCATGGGATCACCGCAAACGACGATACCCGCGCGGTTCACAGCCGCGCGGCGCACCATCGTATGCAAAGAGATTTGGAGTTCTAAACGTTGGCGACGAGGTCCTTGAGTTCCTTCGACACCTTGAACACCGGAACCTTGCGGTCGGGCACCGGCACCGACTCTCCGGTGCGCGGGTTGCGCGCCATGCGCGACTTACGCTTCTTGACCTTGAAGGTTCCGAAGCCGCGAATCTCGTAGTGTTTGCCTTCCGAGAGCGCCTTCGAAATGGATTCGAGGAACATGTCCATCGCCGTGGCGACGTCCTTCTTGGTGAGGCCGGTCTTGCTGGCGATGTCCTCGACGATTTCGGCTTTGGTCATCGGGCGAGCCTCCTTGCAAACGCATTGCAAAAGCCCAGTGAATCAATCCCGCGGGGGGCCAAAACGTTTCGGGAACGTGCGGGCCATTGTGCCCCATAACTCGTGACAGGTCAAGGGGTTTTTGTCCGCCCCGGCCGGCGGCCGCTCGCGCGCCGCCGCCCCGCCGTTAAGCCGCCGGTAATGCAACGCGCTCCTCTCATTCTGGCAGGACCACGCGGCGCGATGCGCCACCACGCGGCAGAACGCGGACGCGCGCGCGGCGGCGGCGCCGGATGCGCTCTTGGGTGTGCGGAAAAGTCGGCGTCGCCATGCGAAGATCGCGGGTCGGCACGTGGGTTGCTGAATAGCCCGCCGTGCTGCGGGGCGGTCGCCGCACATGGCATCCGCTGTACGAGTACACCGCACCGCTCCGCAGCCTAAGCAAGCTAGCGACTCATTCACATAGAGTGCGACGCGCGCGGGAGCATTCCGCGCGGCCGCGTTCGGAAGGAATCGTCATGGCGATCCGCAAGCACCTCGTGCTGGCGTGCGCGTTGCTGGCCGTGTCCCTGGTTGCGTTCGGGTGTGCCGAAGATGCGGCGGCGCCCCAACCGTCCGAGGACGAAGCGCCGGTACTCGCGCCCACCAACCTCCAGGCCGTCGTCATCAACGGCGGCGACATCCAGATATCGTGGAACGCGAGCTCGCAGCCCAACGTGCGCGGCTACAACGTCTATCGTGTCGACGTCCTCGAGAGCTCGATCGAGCGCTTGAATGCAGCCCCGCTCGAAGTCACGAGCGTGGTCGACGGGGGCGCGCGCTTCGGCCGCGAGTACGACTACCGGGTGACGTCGGTGAGCACGCGGGACACGGAGAGCCGCTTCGCGGTGGTGACGATTCGCAACCGCGAGGCGCCGCCTTCGGATCGCCGCGGCGACAATCCGGGCGAGATCGATTAGGTTCTCACTGCGTAGGGATGTGAACAGAAGCCCTCTCGGTGCAAACCGGGAGGGCTTCGCTTTTTCTACAACGCCCGCACCACCGTCGTGACCAGGGCGTGATACCCCGAGACGACCAGCGAGAGCGGCGGTCCCAAGATGCGCCACAGCACACCGCTCCACAACAGCAGAATCAAGATGAAGAAGCCCCAGCGCCCCACCGACGCCAGCGCTTCGCGCGGCCCGGGCGGGAGGTAGCGCATCAGGATCCAGTGCCCGTCGAGGGGCGGGATGGGCAGGAGATTGAACATCGCCAGCACGCAGTTGATGAGAATCAAGCTGCTGCAGAGCGTATTGAAGAAGTAGAGCGATCGCTCCCCCGTCTCCATCAAGCCCGGGACGTGCTTGAACACCAGACCGACCGCGATCCACAAGAAGGCGGCGGCGAACGCGAGCAGGAAGTTCGACGCGGGACCGGCCGCGGCCACGTACGCGCTGTGCACCACCGGATTGCGAAGATTCGCGCCATTGACCGGCACCGGTTTCGCCCAGCCGAGAAACGGAATCCCGGAGAGAAACGCGGCCAGCGGCAAGAGAATGCTACCGATGGGATCGATGTGCGGGATCGGGTTCATCGTGATGCGGCCCAGATCGCGCGCGGTGGGGTCGCCGAAGCGCTCGGCGGCCAGCCCGTGCGCGTTCTCGTGCACGATCACGGAAAAGATGAACGCCACCAGGCCGACGGCGGCGGTGAGAAAATCGGCGTTCATCGCACGTTCAATACCTTGTGCGTCTGCGGGATGACGCGCACGGAATCCAGGCGCAGGCTCGCTGCGCGCGCGGCGAGATCGATCAATTCGAGCAGCGCGCGACGATTCTCGCGCGTGGCGTTCTTGGAGAGCATGGTCTCGCTTTCGGGTTGGAGAACGAAGGGAACGCGCGGGCTGAACGACGCGACCAACTCGGCCGCGCGCTCGATCTCTGCGACCGTCGCCTTCAAATCGACGATCACCTTGACGAAACACGCGCGCGCTCCGCGCGCGGGGTCGAACTCGCTCCCTCGCAACACCGAGAAAAACTCGCGGTGCGCGTCCCAGTGTGCAACACCCGTCGCCGAAGGAAGCTTGATATCCATCGCAATCACGTCGACGTGATCGACGACCGTGTGCAGTGCGTCCGGGTGGATGCCGGCCGTCTCCAAATAGACGCGGAAGCCCCGTTCGCGCAGCCCGCGCGAGAGCGCCGCGACGAACTCGGGCTGCTCCAGCGGCTCGCCGCCCGTAACGCTGACCGTGACGACGGGGGCGTTCGCGCGCGCGCACGCGACCACATCGTCCAAGACCTCCTCGAGCGCCACCGGGTTCGCGCGCCAGCGCGCGGGCGTCTCACCCTCGCCGTGCACGACAAAGCGCGGCGTCTGCACCTTGCTGTAGACCGTATCGCACCACGAGCAGGTGGCGGCGCAGCCGGCCGTGCGCACGAAGATCTGCCGCTCGCCGACGAAGAGCCCCTCGCCCTGGACGGAGCAGAACATCTCCGAGAGGTAACCCGCGGCCGCGGTCGACGCCGGCGCGATCTCGCGCGCGTCGGCCGTGTGATTCTGTTCGGAATTCGTCGACATCAGGGCACCGTTCGTACTTTGGTGGTCGCGTGCGCGACACTCGCCAGCTCGTCTTGGTAGTTCGCGAGCAATTCGTTCAGGATCTCGCGGGGATCCAGCCGCATCTCGGTCAATCCCACCGCCGGGACCGGCGCGCCGGCCGGGTCGATGTTGATCCCGAGGTGGATCAGGCACGTGGCCGACGAGGGCGCCGCGATCGAGACCGTCAGCTTGCGGTCATCATAATACAAGTCGTCGCCCTCGCGGCGCATGCGCTTTCCGCGTTTGCGCAGGATTTCGCCCAGGAGGGCGACCAGCAATCGCTGGCGCAGCACCGCGACCTCCAGCGTACACGCGTGCTCCGCGATCACGTGCGCCATCGACGCGGCCGCGATGAAAAAGCCCGCGCGCGCGTCGTCCAAGTCGACCAGGTTCTCGTTGGGCACGCGGCACTTCCCCACGAATCCGGCCGCCGCGTCGCCGGAAAGGCCGGTCCGCTCCGCCACCCACCCGCTGCGCAGCTCCACGCCGGTGTACGCGGTCTCTCCTTCGATGATGCGATAAGCGAAGGTCATACGTCTGCAAATTCGATCACGGGGCGCTCCGCCGGCGGCAGTGAATCGATTGCGCCGCGCAGCCGCGCGCACGACGCACACCGCCCGCACATGAGCGGGCCCGAGCGGTAGCAGCTCCACACGATCGAGAGCGGCGCCTTCGACTCGAGCCCCATCCGAATGATCGCGCGCTTGTCCAGGTCGATGGTGAAGCTCTCCACGCGCACGCGGTTGCGCGTCGACAGGGCCAGCGCGGCGTTCACCCGTTCGACATACTCGCGCGAGTTGTCGGGAAATTCCTCCGCCTCTTCGCGATTGAATCCGGTCACGACCGTGTCGCAGCCGTAGCTCTCGGCGTAGGCGGCCGCCACGTTGATAAACACCCCATTGCGGTTGGGGATCCAGACGTCGTCGAGGGTGGCGAGGCCGGCCTCGGAGTCCGGGTCCGACGAGCGCATCCCGGAGGGCGAAAGCGATTCCAGCCAGCGCACGTCGGCGTCCAGGAACGGGAGGCCGTAGTAGTTGGCCGCACTCATCGCGGAGACGCGCTCGCTCGCGCGCGCGCGCTGCCCGTAGTCGAAGAACATCACGATGCGCACGTCGCGCTCGACCACCGCGCGTGCGAGCGACACCAGCGAGTCGAGGCCGCCGCTGACCAGCGCGATCGATCTGGGTTTGGTCACGAGGACCATCTCACTCCGCGTAGGCCGCGCACGCCTCGGGGCCTTCCCACACCTCGACGCGCGCGAGCGCGCCGCGCGGGCCGGGGTTGAACCTCTCGCGCAGGATCGTGAACACCTCGCGCGCGAGATTCTCGGCCGTGGGGGGAACGCGGTCGAAGGGCGCGATGTCGTTCAGATGCCGGTGGTCGAAGCGGTCGTGGACTTCGCGGCGCAGCACCGCCTTGAGGTCGCGAAAATTGGCTCCCATCCCGTGCTCGTCGAGGGCGGCGAACTCCCAGTACGCGCGCACGGTCCAGGTGTGGCCGTGCAAGCGGTCGCAGGGCGGGCATCCCGCAAGCACGTGCGAGGACGCCAGCCGGCACTGGACGGACAGGGTGAAGGTTCCGGTCATATCGGGAGAGCGGACCGCGGCGGAGTCGTAAACAACCACGCGGGGATACGCAACTGTCGGCATGAATGATACTTGAACGATCAGGATCGGTGCAATGGGCGCCGGTTGGCGTGTGCAATTTGCAGCCGGTCAGGGACCGCGATCGAGTGGGCGTCGGCGCTTCGAGCGAGCCATATCTATTTCTTTTACAATGACTTACATTATATTTTGCGCGCGCTGGCGCGCGCGATTTCTTGGTATGCGATTCGCTTAGAGCGCTATCTATGAGTGACCGTTCGCCGTCGATCCCCCCAACCGTGACCATCGCATGAACGAAAAAGCGGCATCCGCCCAGCAAAAGGCCATGCAGGAGCGCAAGCGCGGCCACTTCGACAAGGCCGTCAAGCGCTTGGAGCAGACCATCGCCCAGTTCCCCGACGAGCTGGACCTGTACCTCGACGCGGTCGACGCCTGCCTCGAGGGCGGCGAGGTCATGCAGGCCACCAACTTCCTCAAGACCGCGCAGGAAAAATTCACCAAGGACAAGGACCGCGTCGGGCAGTTCGTGCGCGACAAGTTGCTGGCGGTGCACGACCCCGCACTCGCGCGCTACGTGGTCGAGAACGCCGTCAAGCGTCGCGACCTCGATGCCGCGCTCGAGCACCTCGAGCAGATTCCGGATCACGTCGCGCGCGACCTGCTCGCGCGCACCAAGACCAAGAAGCAATCGCTCAAGTCGGCCAGCCACGGCGGCTATTCGCTGCGCGCCGAGATCTTCACCAACGACCTGCTCTCGGCGCTCCTGTCGGTGCGGCTCGGCAGCATGAAAGAGGGCATGGCCGCGCTGGTCGAGATCATCGACGAGAAGCCGGTCGAGACCAAGATGCTGCTGCCCTTCCTGGCCGGCCTCGAGTCGAAGCACGCCAAGGTGGGACGGGTCCGCTTCGCGCACGCGTGCGCGCTGTGGTCGAACGGCAACGAGAACGACGCCATCGCACGCATCGTCGAGGCCGCCCGTTACGATTCGACCGCGATTCCCCTGTGCGTGGACCGCTTGACGTCGCTTCGCGACAAGACCAAGTTCCCGCCCAAGGTGGAGCGCGCGCTGGCGGAAGTCCTCCTGCTCAAGGGTGACTTCGACGCCGCGGCCCCGGTGCTGCGCGGTTATATGGCCGACAACAAGGACACCGGCCGCGAAGTGATCATGCTGCTCAAGCCCTACATCGACCCCGCGCACGGCGTCAACGAGTGCGTGTGGGTGGCACTCGACGCAGCCCTGGGGCTCGATCAGTCCGCGGTCGCGATGGAGATCCTCCGTCCTCTCCACCAGCGCGGCAACTGTACGCCGGAAGTCTACTCGCGCCTGCAGGAGAGATCGAAGGACGGCCTCTTCACGACCGAGGTCATGCTGTTCCACGCCTCGCTGGCGCTCGAACTCAAGGACTTCCCGCGCGCGGTCGAGCTCTTGAACATCGTGGTGACGTCGTCGCCGCAGGACGTCCACTCCGTGGTCGGCCTGGCCGACAAGCACCGCACCTCGCACCCCGGTCTCGAGGAGCTGTGTCGCAAGCACATGGCGCCCGAGGTGGTCGAGGCGATCGCCGAAGAGGGCGACTTCCAGAACTTCGATCACAATGAATTCAGCCTGCGTCGCGACGCAAAAGCGGACGGCCTCGAGCGCTCGTCCTCGGCTCCGCGCCCGTCGTCGCCCAAGCCGCAGGGCGAGAAACCCGCGTCGCGCTTCGCCGAGGAGCGCAAGAAGCCCGCGGAGAAGCAGTCGTTCATCGAGACGCGCGAGCTCTCGTTCGACGACGAAGGAACGATCGAGGGCCAGGTCCCCGACCTGCCGGTCGAAAACCCGAGCGACGAAGTCGACGCCGACGTGTTCGAGACTTCGCGCGAGGTGAGCTTCTCGACCCCGCGCAAGGAAAAGCCGGCCCAAGAGCCGATGTTCAAGGCGCCCGAGCAAACGCCGGACCTCGCTCCTGACCCAGAGCCGGAGCGGGAACCCGAGCCGGTGGTCGAGCATGTGGTAGAGCAGCCCGCGGTCACCGCCTTCTCGGCGCCGCAGGCCCGCCCCGCGGTCAAGATGCGCGCGAGCACCGAGGCCGGCGTGACCGAGTCGCACGTGAACAACGTCGCGCGCCGCCTGGGCGAAGTGGGAGCGGCCGCGTTCTTTCACATCGACGACGAGCCCGAGGTGCCCGCGACTCCTCCCGAGCCGGCGCCCGCCGCGCGCGCGCCTATCGACGCGATGTCGTACGTGAGCCCGGTCGTGCGGCCGTCCGCGCCGGAGCCGGTCGTTTCGCTTCCGGTCGAAGAGCCGGTCGAAGCCGAAGCCCCCGCGGCGTCGTTCGAGCCCATCGAAGCCCCGGAGCCGGTGGTGGCGGTCGAACCGGTCGAGACGCCGGCGCCCGCCGTGGCGATCGAGCCCTTCGATTCACCCGCGCCCGCGCCCAAGACCTTCGACTCCGAGCTCGCGCGATTCCGCAAGGGAGAGTTGTCGAGCGCCGAGTCGGTCGCGCTCGTCGAGCAGGCGGTCGAGATCGGCCGCGTCGAAGATCTGCACGATCTGCTC
>DASPGK010000420.1:0-2124 GCA_035620655.1 Candidatus Krumholzibacteriia bacterium | reverse complement strand
GAGATGGACGACAAGATGCTCGAGCAAGCGACCAACGTGGCGACTCTGCCCGGCATCGTGGGGGCGTCGTACGTGATGCCGGACGGCCACTGGGGCTACGGATTCCCGATCGGCGGGGTGGCGGCGTTCGACCCCGACGCGGGCGGGGTGGTGTCGGCGGGCGGCGTGGGCTTCGACATCTCGTGCGGCGTGCGCTGTGTGGCCACCGGGTTGAAGGTCGACCGCATTCGCGACGTGCAGGAAAAGCTGGCCGACGCGCTCTTCGAGCATGTTCCCGCCGGCGTGGGCAGCCACGGCGCCATCCACCTCGACGACGCGGGCATGGACGCGATGCTGCGCGGCGGCGCGCGCTGGGCACTCGAGCGCGGGTGGGGAGTCCACGGCGACCTCGATCGCATCGAAGAGAAGGGCCGCGCGAGCGGGGCCCTGCCCGAAGCGGTCTCGGATCGGGCCAAGGAACGCCAGCGCGGCGAGATGGGGACGCTGGGCTCGGGCAACCACTACCTCGAAGTCCAGCGCGTTTCGCACGTCTTCGACGCCGATGCGGCGGCCGCCTTCGGGCTCGCGGTCGACGACGCGGTCATCAGCATCCACTGCGGGTCGCGCGGCATGGGCCATCAAATTGGCACCGACTACCTGCGTGAGATGGAGCGGTCGGCGCCGCAGCATGGATTGAAGCTCCTGGACCGCGAGCTCGCGTGCGCGCCGCTCTCCTCGGAGCTGGGCAAGCGATACCTCGGTGCGATGCGCGCCGGTATCAACTGCGCGCTCGCCAACCGGCAAATCATCCTGCACCTCGCGCGCGGCGTCTTCGCCGACGTGCTTCCCGAGGCGACGCTGACACTCGTCTACGACGTCTCGCACAACACCTGCAAGGAAGAGGAGCACGTGGTCGCGGGACGTAAGCGACGTTTGTTCGTTCATCGCAAGGGAGCCACGCGCGCGTTCGGCCCCGGCCACTCGGAGCTTCCCAATGAATTTCGCGACGCCGGTCAGCCGGTCTTGATCGGTGGATCGATGGGGACGGAATCGTGGGTGCTGGCCGGGACGCGCGAGGCCATGCAGCTCTCGTTCGGTTCCGCGTGCCACGGCGCTGGGCGCCGCATGAGCCGGCACCAGGCCACGCGCCAGTGGCAGGGACGCGGTGTCATTCGCGAGCTCGCGCAGCGTGGGATCTCGATCCGCGCGGTGGGCATTCGCGGTGTGGCCGAAGAAGCCCCCGGTGCGTACAAGGACGTCTCCGTGGTGGTCGACGCCGCGCATCGGGCCGGGCTCGCGCGCAAGGTGGCCCGCCTGGAGCCGGTCATCTGCGTCAAGGGATGACGATGGCGGCCGGCGCGCGCTGGGAGCACTTTCCGCACGGCGCCGACATCGGCATTCGCGGCCTGGGGCCGACTCTCGACGCCGCCTTCGAGCAAGTGGCACTCGCGCTCACCGCGGTCATGACGGAGCCCGCGCGGGTGGAAGCGCGCGAGACCATCGAGGTCTCGTGCACCGCATCCAACCCCGACGACCTCCTCTACGACTGGATCGACGCCATCGTTTTCGAGATGGCGACGCGCGGGATGCTGTTCGGCGCGTACGACGTGCGCATCGAAGGGAACCGTCTCGCGAGCCGGTTGCGCGGCGAGCGCGTCGATCGCGCCCGCCACGAGCCGGCGGTCGAGGTCAAGGGCCCGACGTACACGCAGCTGCACGTGTCACACGACGAGGCGCGCGACGAGTGGGTCGCGCAGTGCGTCGTCGACGTTTAGCGGCCATTTCTTCGCTCCTGCCACGCTTGACCCGGCTGCGCGTGCTACCATTCCATCGGACTTTGGGGTATCATCCCTTCTCTTTTTTGCCACCCATTCACATGTGAACCACAAGAAGGACCCCTGTGTCGCATCAGTTCGTTTGTACGCTCTATAAGCTCAAGAAGGTCGTCCCGCCCGACCGCGTGATCCTGGACGACATCACGCTAGCGTTTTTCCCCGGCGCCAAGATCGGTGTCCTCGGCCACAACGGTGCGGGCAAGAGCACGCTCTTGCGCATCATGGCCGGCGTCGATACGGAAATCCAAGGCGAGTGCCAGACGTTGCCCGGGCTGAAAATCGGCTATCTGCCCCAGGAGCCGCAGCTCGA
>DASPGK010000419.1:0-5491 GCA_035620655.1 Candidatus Krumholzibacteriia bacterium | reverse complement strand
GCCGGCGTAGTAGACCTCGTGGTGGTCGCGGTTCAAGAGCGAGAGCGAGAGCCCGATCGACGGCGGTACCACGAACAACTCGCCGTGTGAAGTGGACCGGCCCTCCTCATCGAGGATCGCGAGGTCGAGCCCCAGCGACGGCGTCGAAAACAGCGCCGGCGCCGCGGGCTGGGTCAGCGACTGCGTGATGAATCCGCCTCCGATTTCCGTCCCGCCGCAATACTCGACCACGGGCTTGTAGCCCGCGCGCGCCATGAGCCACAGATAGTCGTCGGCGCTCGACGCTTCACCGGTCGAGCTGAACGCGCGCAGTGGGGTCCAATCGATCCCGTCGGTCATCCCGTGCGCCCGCCACGCCTTGACCAGGCTCGGCACGACGCCCAGCATCGCGACGCGCGCATCGGCCACGAAGCGGCAGAAGGCACTCGTGTTGGGCGCGTGATAGCACAGGCCGATGGTCGCGCGATTGATCAAACTCGCGTAGATGAGCCACGGCCCCATCATCCACCCCAGGTTGGTCGGCCACGCCACCACGTCGCCCTCGCGGATGTCGTGGTGGTAATAGCCGTCCATCGCGCACTTGAGTGGTGTGGTGTGCGACCAGGGAATCGCCTTGGGCTCGCCGGTCGTGCCCGACGAGAACAACACGTTGGTGGTGTCTTCGGGGGCGGCCGCGACCGGGTCGAAGCGATCGCGGGCGGAAAGAAAGTCGCCCCACCGACGGTCGGCGGCGCGAAGCGTGACACTCGGCGCGCCGTCGCGGGCCACCACCACGCACGCCCGCGCGCCCGCCGCGACCAATTTGTCGAACATGGGCAGCGTCCTGTCGCCTCGCACGACCACGTCCTGGGTGACGGCGAGGGACGCGCGCGCGATCTCCATGCGCGTGCGAATCTCTTCGGGCGCGAAGCTGTCGGCGATCGACACCACCACGCACCCGGCCTTGACCAGGCCCACGTAGGCGACCACCGCTTCGACCGTCATCGGCATCGCGATCGCGACCGCGTCGCCGCGCTTCGCGCCGAATTCGGCCAGCGCGTTGGCGAAGCGGTTGGTGAGCGCATCCAGCTCGGCGTAGGAAATCGATTCGATGGCACCCGCGTCCTTCTGGAACACGATGGCGGTGGTGTCGGGCGGGGCGAGAAAGCAGCTCTGGGCGACGTTCATGCGCGCGCCCGGGAGCCAGCGCGGGTACTCGGGGCCGCGCGCGAGATCGACCGTGCGCTCCGGCGCCTTGCGAAAGGCGATCCCCCGCGTTTCGATGAAGTCGCCCCAGAACTCCGCGCGGTTCTCGACCGACCAGCGGTGGAACGCGGCGTAGTCGGGAAGGCGCAGGCGGCGGCAGGCGCCGGCGATGTGGGTGGACGCGACCTCCGCGGGTGTGGGCGTCCACGCGGGCGGGGGGCCGTTGGCAGCCGGCCAACTCGCAAAAACCGCCTCGAAGAGAAGCCGGTGCAGCGCGTGCGGGTGTTCGGGGCGAAGCAGCTCGCGCGAAACGCGCCGCCACGCGTCCGTCGCGTCCAGGCCGCGCGCCAGCGTGTGGAATCGGTGCAGAAGTTCTTGCGGCGCGGCCACACCGGTCGCAGCGATGGATTCTGGGGTGACGTGGGTCATGCGGGTCGAACAACGATAGCGACGAAACGCCGGACGGTCATTATAATCGCGCGGCGATGCAGCCTCCAACCGCAAACGCGTTTCTATGAGAATCCAGACCGTCGAATTCGTAGGGTCGTTCGGTTACCCGGGCCCGCTCCCCGACCCGCGGCGGCCGGAAGTGGTGTTCTTCGGCCGCTCCAACGTGGGCAAGTCGTCGCTCATCAACACTATCCTCGGTCGCGGCGGAGTCGCGCGGGTGTCCAAGACGCCCGGGAAGACGCGCGCCGCGAACTTCTTCGTCGTCAACAAGACCTTCATGCTGGTCGACATGCCGGGGTACGGCTACGCGAAGGTGTCCAAGGGAGAGATCGAGCGGCTGCGCCGATTGCGCGAGCAGTATCTGGACGCCGAGGATCGCGACGCGGCACTGGTCCAATTGATCGACGCACGCCACCTTCCAACCGCGCTCGACGTGGAATCGGTGGCGCGCCTCTCCGAATCGGGGCGCCCGCTGTGCCTCGTGTTCACCAAGGCGGACAAGGTGGCCAAGTCGGCGCAGAAGGGAACGCTGGCGCGGGCGGTCGCGCGCCTCGAGGTTCGCCCCGACACCGGCGTGGTGGCGTTCTCGAGCGTTTCCGGCCAGGGCAAGCTGGAGTTGTGGGCGTGGATCGAAGCCCACCTCGGGGCCTGAACGCGGCCGGGTTCGCCCTTTCAAGCGGCCCCGCGCGCGCCGTATAATCCGGCGGTTGTTTTCACCTCTTATCACCGGAGCCATCGAATCACCATGAGATCGCCGAAGTTGTTCACCCCCGGCCCGACCGCCGTCCCCGCCGACGTGCTGGAGACGCAGGCGCGGCCGCTCATCCACCATCGCACCGACGAGTTTCGCCACGCGCTCACCGAGTCGATGCGCGGGCTCCAATACGTCCTCGAGACGAAGAACCCCGTGGTCATCCTGACCGCATCGGGGTCGGGTGCGATGGAAGCGACCGTTCTCAACCTGACCCAGCCCGGCGAGACGGTGATCGTCACCGAGGTGGGGAAGTTCAGCGAGCGCTGGCGCGAGATCGCCGAAGTCTACGGCGTGCGCGTCGTCGCGGTGCGCGCGGAGTACGGACAGGTCGCGTCGGCGAACGACGTGGAGCGTGCGTTCAAGCAGCACCCGGGCGCGAGTGTGCTGTTCACGACCCACTCGGAGACCTCGACGGGCGCTCTGCAGGACGTCGCCGCCCACGCGAAGGTCGCGCGCGCGCACGGCGCCCTGGTCGCCGTCGACGCCATTACCAGCGCGGGCGCGCACCACGTGCGCACCGACGCGTGGGACTTGGACGCGGTGGTGGGGGGCTCGCAAAAGGGCGTGATGATTCCGCCCGGCCTGGGCTACGTGGCGCTCTCGCCGCGTGCGATCGCGAAGATGCGCGCCGGTCGCCACGCCGTCTACTACTTCGATCTGCTGAAAGCCGTGGCTTCGGCGGAGAAGGGCGACACGCCCTACACGCCCGCGATCACGATCGTGCTGGCGCTCAAGCGTGCGCTGGAGATGATGCGCGAAGAGGGGATCGAGAACGTGATCGCGCGCCACGACGCCAACGCGAGTGCGGTGCGCGCGGCGGTCAAGGCGATGGGCATGGAACTGTTGGCGGTCATTCCTTCCAATGCGGTCACGGCGGTGGTGACACCGGGCGATTCCGCGGGCCAGATCACCAAGCACATCGAGACGCGCTACGGCGTCAAGATCGCGGGTGGCCAGGGATCGCTCAAGGGCAAGATCGTCCGCCTCGGGCACCTGGGCTACTACGACGAGAGCGACATGTACACGCTGGCCTCCGCGTTCGAAGCCACGCTGAACGACCTCGGTCTGGTGAAGACCTTCGGCGCGGGTGTCGCGGCGCTGCGCAGCTCGTACCAGGCGCGGAGCGCGCGGTGAGCCGCGTCCTCCTCGCCGACGGCATCGCCGCCGACGCGGTTCGCGTGCTGCAATCCTTCGGGGGCATCGAGGCGGTCGCGATGGGGACGCCGTCTCCCGCGGAGCTCATCGAGTTGATTCCCGGCTTCGACGCAATCGTGGTGCGAAGCCCGACGCGCGTCACCGCGGAGGTGATCGAGCGCGGGACGAAGCTCCGCTTCATCGGACGCGCGGGAGTCGGGGTCGACAACATCGACCTCGAGGCCGCCACGCGCCGCGGCATCGTGGTGATGAACTCGCCGCGCAGCAACACCATCTCGACCGCCGAGCACACGCTCGCGCTGATGCTCGCGGTGGCGCGCGAAGTCCCGCGCGCGCACGCCACCGTCAGCGCCGGCAAGTGGGATCGCGATTCGTTTCGCGGCGTCGAATTGTACGGAAAGACGCTGGGCGTGGTCGGCCTGGGGCGCGTGGGCCGCGAGGTGGCCACGCGCGCGGCGGCCTTCGGGATGACGGTACTGGGTCACGACCCGCTGGTGGGAGTAGACGCGGCGCGCGCGGTGGGCGCGCGCTGGGTCGCACTGCCCGAGCTGCTCGCACAGAGCGACTGGGTGACGCTCCACGTGCCGCTCTCGGACGCGACGCGTCGCATGATCGACGCCCGCGCGATCGCCGCCATGAAGAAGGGCGTGGTCGTGGTCAACTGCGCGCGCGGCGGCATCGTCGACGAGACGGCACTCGCGGACGCGCTGGATGCCGGGCACGTCGCGGCGGTTGCGTTCGATGTGTTCGAGAAGGAGCCGCCGGGCACGAGCCGTCTGTTTGCGCACCCGCGCTCGGTCTTCGCGCCCCACCTGGGGGCTGCCACCGTCGACGCGCAGCGCCGGGTCGCGACCGACGTCGCCGAATCGATCGGGCTGGCGCTCACCCGGGGCGAGATCCGCGACGCCGTGAACGCGCCGCGTTAGCGGCGCGCCCGGCCGGTTGACCGTTCCCGGCCCGCCACCTATAATGACGGTCCGGTAACGCCGCGGGCGCCGCGGCAGGTTCGAATGGCACCGCCTCCAGTGGGGGCGGATTTTTGTGCGCGCCGCGTGCGCGCGAGGAGTGGTTGCGAATGCCGGTCACGTTGGTCGTCGGCGGACAATGGGGCGACGAGGGCAAGGCCAAGATCATCGACTATCTGGCCCGCGACGTCGACTTCGTCGTGCGCTACCAGGGTGGTGCCAACGCCGGTCATACGGTCGTGGTGGGGACCGAGAAGTTCGCGTTCCACCAGGTGCCGTCGGGGATTCTCTACCCCAAGGTGACGTGTGTCTTGGGGGGCGGGATGGTGATCGACCCGCTCGCGCTCGTGGCCGAGATCGACGGCATCGTGGCGCGCGGCGTCGACGTACGCGGACGCATCCTGGTCAGCTCGCAGGCCCACCTCGTGCTGCCGTACCACGTCATGCTCGATTGCGATTCCGAAGACCGGCGCGCAGAAGGCGCGATCGGCACGACGCGCAAGGGTATCGCACCAGCCTACGCCGACAAGGCGCGCCGCGAGGGCATTCGCATGGCCGACCTCATGCGCAAGCCGGCCAGCTTGCGCGATTTGGTCACCGACCGCGTGCGCGAGAACAACAAAATCCTCAAGGCGCGCGGCATGAAGCCGCTCTCGCCTTCCAAGGTCGCCGAGGGAGTCCTCGCGGTGCGCGCGCGCTTGGCACCGCTGGTCGCCGACACGCGGCCCGTGTTGTGGGACGCGGTCGCCGCGGGACGCCGTGTGTTGTGCGAAGGCGCCCAGGGCTCGTTGCTCGACATCGACCACGGAACCTATCCGTACGTCACCTCGTCGTCGTGCACGGCGGGCGGGGCGGCGATCGGGACCGGGCTGCCGCCTTCCGCCTTCGACCGCATCGTCGGGATCTACAAGGCCTACTGCACGCGCGTCGGCAACGGACCGTTTCCGACCGAAGAGAAGGGCGGCGTGGGCCAGCGCCTCCG
>DASPGK010000418.1:0-9387 GCA_035620655.1 Candidatus Krumholzibacteriia bacterium | reverse complement strand
GTCGCCGTCGTTGTCGAGGTCCGGGCAGCCGTCCTTGTCGTCCTTGCCGTCGATGTCCTCGGCTTCGTCCGGGCAACCGTCGACGTTGTCGGCGATACCGTCCTTGTCGGAGTCGCGCGGCACGACCTCGGCCACGTAGTTGAACGCGATCCACAGCCCCCAGTCGGGCGGATTGACCAGCGACGGGTTGTCGCCCGAGTTCAAGTTGATGTCGGCGCCCAATTCGAGCGACGACCCCTTGCCCTTGAACTCCACGCCCGGGGTGAGCGTGTAGGTGCTCGCGTTCACACCCGCGTTCGCGGGCAGGTCCACGTTCAGGAGCTGATTCATGTCGAACTCGACGAAGAACGTCACCGACGGCGCCGGAAACTCGAGCGCCGCGTTGAACAGGAAGGCGTCGTTGTAGGAGTCGCTCTCGCCGGTCGGGACAGGGGGGTAACCCGGCGGGTTGAAGCCCGAAATATCCGGGAAGTTGGGGTCGAAGATGCCGTAGCCCAGCGAGTCCGTGGGGACTTCGCCCTTGTTGAGACGGTAGCCCGCGTTGATGTGCAGGCGCGTGGGCACGAAGCTCTGGAGGTCGGACATGTCGATGGTGGCCAACCCCAGGATGGTGATGTCGTTGGCGTCGATGGAGAAGCCCTTGTTCTTGTCGCCGGTCGGAAACACCATGTTGCCGTAGGCGCCCAGTTTGAACTTCTTCGACGGCAACGGAATGTTGAGCTTGGCGGAGACGTCGGTGTCACCCAAACCGCCGCGCGTGTAGGTGTCTTCGCTCGCACCCGGGCTCTGCTCCTGGATGGTGCGAATCCAGTTGCGCACCTCGAGGTCGCCCGCGATCTCAAAGAAATCGCTCAACGAATACGTGATGGTCGCGCGCGTGATGAAGGTGTGATAATCGACGGTGGCCGAGTCGCCCAACGGAAAGAACAAGCCCGAGGACAGCTGCTCGTTGTCCTGCTTCCCATAGTTGGAGGAAAGCTGGAAGCTCAGGCTGCCCTTGCGGTACGTGTCGGCCGATTTGGTTCGAATCAGGCCGCGCGTTCCGTTATACGACGCGCTCGCGGTCGCCCCCTCGGGCAGTGCAAAAAGCGCCGCCAGGACGAGGAACAACCCCATGCGGCCCGAACGCGGTAATCCTTGCATAGTCGAACCGTCTCCTTTCTTGCCGTTAGCCGGAAAATCCAACCGGCAGAGCAAGATTGATTCCAAGATGGCCGTCAGCGGCCGGCGTCGGTCCCGCCCGCACCCGGTGCGTCCGGCGCCATGCCCTCGGTCCCGGCGCGCTCTTTCTCGACCCGTTTGGTCTCGTCGACGAAGTTCATGCGCAATTCGAACAAGACCTTGTCGATGAACTCGGACTCGGCCGCCGTTCGCTGTCCCGATGTCTTCGCGTGCAGCATCTCCACCATGTCGATGGACGCGCGCGCGTGCTCCAGGTCGCGCTCGATCTCTCCGCTGACCGGGTTCGGCACTTTGCCCATCTGCTGCATCGCGGCGAACTGGAGCATCGACACCAAGTGAAGGAACAGTAACTCGTCGCGTGAGACGTCTGGTTTCATCGCATTGGCCGTACGCTGGTACGCGCGCGATCATAGGAAGGGGTCGCGAAGGCTGTCAAAAGAAAACATGGGCGGTTTGAGGCTCCCGGCCGCGTCGTCGCGAGGAAGCGTGCCCAGTGGGCGCGTTCAATCGACGTCGCGCCGCGTCGCGACCCAAATCAGGGCGGCCGCCTCGTCGCGCGACGCGTTGGCGTACGCGTGCGGCAACGACGCGTCGAAATGAATCGCGTCGCCTTCGGCGAGGTCGAACGATTGTTCGCCCGCGTCGACGCGCACGCGCCCGTCGAGCACGAGCATCGCCTCGAAGCCCGCGTGCGCGTGGCGCTCGGCGCGGTACTCGCTCCCGGGCGGGAGCTCGACGCGCCGCGCGTGCAATCGTCCGCCGGGAACGCCGGCGGTCAGGCGCTCGATCGACGCGGTCCCCCGCCGCGCCGAGCCCTTGACCGCTTCGCGCACGCGGTCCTTGGCGCCCACGCGCGACACTGGGCCCAGCTCGTTGTCCTCCAGGAAGTAGGCGGTCGGCTTGGACAGCGCGCGCGCGATGCGCGCGAGCGAGCCCAGGGTGGGAGAGGTCTCGCCGCGCTCGATCTCCGACAGGTGCGTGGCCGACACGCCCGAGAGGGACTCGACCGCCTTGAGGGTCAGCCCCTTCTCGTGGCGCACGCGCTTGACTCTCGATCCGACGTCCATCGATTGTGCGGGTCCTCTCTAGAGAGTCGAAGCCGGAAGTGTGATCCAGAGCACGCGCGCCGCTTCCCGCGCGTGCAGCCGTCGCGACTCGTTCGTGGCGAGGTGGATGGCGTCGCCGGCCGCGAGCGCGTGGGACGTCGACCCGACCCGCAGATCGATCGCCCCCGCGAGGACCAGCAGGAACTCTTCGTTGGCGACGGGCCCCGGGTCGAAACCCGTCTCTCCGGTCCCGAGCTCGATCTCGACCACCGACATCTCGGCCCCGTCCAGCGGAGTCCCGAGGGAGGCGACGCGAGCCTCGCCCGCGGCCCACGCGCGACGCTCGTTGCGGCGCACCACCGCCACCCGGCGAGGCGTTCGCTCGCCGGCGAGGAGCGCGGGCTCTTCGCCCAGGGCGCGCGCGACGCGCTCCAGCGTCCCCACCGTGGGCGACGATTGCCCGCGCTCGATCTCGGAAAGATGCGTGGCGGAAACTCCCGCTTTCGCCTCGAGTTGCTTTAGTGTAAGGTTCTGCGAAAGCCGCAGCTTCTTGATTCGCTCGCCGAGTTCGAAGGAGTGGGTCGGCATGGACACCTTCGCACCTTCTCTCCCGCGGCGCGACCTGTCAAGCGTCAACGCACCCGACACATCGAGATGAGAGTTCTCGTCATTCGATTCAGCTCGCTGGGCGACTGCGTGCTCTTGTGCCCGCTCCTCGCCCACCTCAAGCGTGCGGGCGCCGCCGAAGTGGTGGTGCTGACCAAGCGCGCCTACGCCGACGTGTTCGCGCACGCCGAGGGCGTCGACCGTGTGCTCGCGATCGAGCCGGGTACGTCGCTTTTGGGCCTCGCGCGCATCGGACGCTCCTTCCGCCAGGGCGCGCGACCCGGCGACGTCGTCATCGACGCGCATTCGAACCCGCGCAGCCGCATCGTGTCCGCCGCCGCGGGCGGCGCGCACGCGCGCTTCCGGAAATACTATCGAGAGCGCGCGGGCCTAATCGTCTTCAAGCGTCCTGCTTCGCTGCCGCCCATCCTCGCGCAATATGCCGCGCTCGCGGAACAGGCCGGCTTCGGTGCGACGACGCTCTTGCCCGGAGGCCTGCGCATCCCGCGCGCGGAGAGCGAGACGGCGTCGCTGCGCGTGGGAGGGGACCAGCCCGCGGTCGCGGTCGCCCCCGGCAGCCGCTGGCGCGCGAAGCGCTGGGGCGGTTTCGCCGCGCTGTGCGACGGACTCGTTGCGGCGGGGCGCCGCGTCGTCCTCGTCGGCGACGCGCGCGACCGCGAGTTCACGGCCCCCATCGCCGCGTCCCTCGGGAGCCACTGCGTCGACGCCGCCGGACAGACCACGCTGATTCAAACCGCGGCGCTGATCGCGCGCTGCGAATCGTTCGTGGGCAACGACTCGGGCTTGATGCACCTCGCCGAAGCAGTCGGCGTTCCCGTCACGGCACTCTTCGGCCCCACCGTGCGGGAGTTTGGGTACGCCCCAAGTCTTCTGCCAAGCACTACCATCGAGCGCCGTCTCGCCTGCCGGCCCTGCTCCCGCAACGGTGCCGCACCCTGCCCCAAGCGGACCTACGAGTGCCTCGACGGCATTCGCGTCGACGACGTGTTGCACACCGTATTGCGCCCCGGACCGGGCGAGCGTCACCGGGTAGTCGACTGATGTCGGGCGCGCGCTGGGTGTACAACGCGCTCCTTCCCGCGGCCGTTCTCGGCGCGCACGCGGCCGCGCGCTTGCTCCCCAAGATGCGCGCCGCCGTCGACGGTCGGCGCGGCTTCCGAGGGCGCTGGGAAGCGCTCGCGCGCGACTTGAACGCGCCGCCGGTCTGGTTTCACGTCGCGAGTGTGGGCGAGTTCGAGCAGGCACGGCCGGTGATCTCGGCCCTGGAGCGCGCGCGCCCCGACCTGCCCGTGGTGCTCACGTTCTCGTCGCCGTCCGGGTACGCCTTCGCGCGCAAGCGCGAGACGCCGGGCCGGGGCTCGCTTCGCTTCATCGATTATCTCCCGTTCGACACCGCGCCCAACATGCGCTTCTGCCTGGAGCAGGTGAAGCCGCGCCTATTGGTATTCGTCAAGTTCGACCTGTGGCCGAATCTGGTCTGGGAGGCGGACGCGCGCGGCGTGCCCATTGTCCTGATCGATGCCACCTTGAGCGCGTCGTCGGGGCGCCTGGCCCCGCCCGCGCGCTGGTTGTACCGCGACGTCTATCGGCGACTGGACGCGATCCTCGCCATCAGCGACGACGACGCGGCGCGCTTCCGCGCGACGGTGCCGTCGCATCCGTCGGTGTCGGTCACCGGCGACACGCGCTTCGATCGCGTAATGGATCGCTGGCAGCAGCGCACGGCGAGCACGTTCGCGTTGCCCGCGGGCGGACCGACACTAATCGCGGGGAGCACGTGGCCGCCCGACGAGGAGCGGCTCCTGCCCGCGCTCGCGCGCTTGCTCTCCGAAGACGCGCGTTTGCGCGTCGTGCTGGTTCCGCACGAGCCCACTCCCGCGCACGTGGAGCCGCTGCGCCGCTGGGCCGCCGGGACGGGATCGTCCGCGCGCATCGTGATCGTCGACGTGGTGGGCGTGCTCGCGGAAGCGTATCGCTTTGCCGATCTGGTGTACGTCGGGGGCGCCTTCACCACCGGCGTCCATAGTGTGATCGAGCCCGCCATCGCCGGCGTGCCGGTGGTCTTCGGCCCCAAGCACGACAACTCGTTCGAAGCGCTGCAGCTGGTGGAGCGCGGCGCCGCGCGCGTGATTCGTACCGCCGACGAGGCCTACCACGCTCTCGCGGCCTGGCTTCGCGACGAGGCCGCGCGCAAGAGCGCGGGTGCGGCCGGGCGCGCCTACGTCGAATCGCAGCTGGGCGCCACCGAGAAATGCATGGCGGCGCTAGCCCCCTACCTGTAATATTCCCGGGACGCCCCAGATCATGATCCAACTTGCACATCCCAAAGTCGTCCAGATCGAGACCACGCTCGCGTGCAACGCCGAGTGCCCGTTTTGCTCGCATTCCACGCTCACGCGGCGCCCGCGGCGCATGGAAGACTGGCTGTGGAAGAAGATCATCGACGAGACGCGCGGGCTCGGGATCACGTACCGGCCCTTTCTCATCAACGAGCCGCTCGCCGACCACCGTCTGGGCGAGATCATGCGCTACATTCGCAAAGACGACACCGCCAAGATCGAGATCAACTCCAACGGCGAACTCATGAAGGAAGAGCGCGCGCAGGAGATTCTCGACGTCGGCATCGACATCATTCGCTTCTCGATCGACGGCTTCAGCAAGGAGACGTTCTCGAAGTCGCGCGTCGGGCTCGACTACGACCTCACGGTCGAGCGCGTGCGCCGCTTCGTGGAGATGGCGCGCGAGCGCGGTAGCGCGGGGCACGTCGAGGTGCGCATGATCGCGATGGACTACAACCGCCACGAGCACGAACCCTTCGTCGAGTTCTGGACCAAGGTGGGCGCCGTGGCCGTGATCACCGACCTCTACGTGTGGCCGTGGGAGCCGGAAGTCAAGCCGGTGCAGCTCCCGTGCAAGAAGGTCCTCAAGGAGATGTTCTTCTTCGTCAACGGCAAGGCCACGCTGTGCTGCTGGGACTCGCACGAGCGCGGTGTCATCGGCGACGCGACGCGCGAAAACGTAATCGATATTTGGAACGGCGAAGTGAATCGTCGCTACCGCGACCTGCTGGCCCAGGGCCGGCGCCGCGAAATCCTGCTGTGCTCGAACTGCGAGGCCTACAAGGGCCACTACTTCGAAGGCTTCCCGCCCCCGGTCGCGTCCCACGCGTAGCCCCCCGCGCGCACCACGCGCGCCGTCTTCCCGCACAGGTCCACGATGGTCGAGGCGCCGCCGCCTTCACCCCTTCGCTCGAACACCGCGTCGATCTCGTCGCCGAACTCGCGCATGATCGCGGGCGCGTCGTCCAGCGGCTCGCGGCCGGTGCGATTGACGCTGGTGGACACGATGGGTTCCCCCACGCGCTCGATCAGCGCGCGAATCGGGTCGAAGGCGGGAACGCGCACCGCGACGGTGGGACCGACCCACGCGGGACACGCGCGCCCCGACGGCAGGATGGCGGTGAACGGCGCCGGCCAGCGCGCGGCGAGATCCTCGCGCGTCGCGCACCCGAAGGACGCGACGTAGCGCTCCACCATCTCGATCGACGACGCGAGGACGATGAACCGTCGTTCCTGGGGAGCTTGCTTGATGGAGGCGATGCGGCGCACGGCCTCCTCGTGCGAGAGCGCGGCGGACAGGCCGTAGAGGGTGTCGGTGGGCAGGACCACGACCGCGCCGCGCACGAGCGATTCGGCGGCCAGGACCTGCGCGCGCGGGTCGTCGATGAAGCCCGCGAGCGAGGCTCGCGGCGTCATCCGGTGCGCAGCTCTTCGCGGTATGCGCGTAGCCGCTCGGCCACCTTGGGGTCGCCGAGCGCGATGATCTGGGCCGCGAGGATGGCGGCGTTCTTGGAGCCGTTCGACCCCACCCCCACCGTCGCCACCGGAATGCCGCCCGGCATCTGCACCATCGACAAGAGCGCGTCGACGCCGGCCAAGGCACCGCCCGGAATCGGCAATCCGACGACGGGCTTTTGCGAGATGGAACCGATCACGCCGGGGAGCGCCGCCGAGAGCCCGGCCGCCGCGATGAAGACGAGCGTTCCGCCCGCGTCCGCGGCGCGCACGTACTCGTGCAATTGTTCGGGCTGGCGATGCGCGGAGATCACCTTGAGCTCCCAGTCGATCTGGAATCGATCGAGGAGATCGGTCGTCGCCTTGAGGTGACCTTCGTCACTCTTGCTGCCCAAGAGAATCGCTACCCGCGGTGCCTTCGCCATCGTGTTTCCTTTCTACAAGTGCCTTCGTCCGATGTCGCTCCGATAAAACGCGCCGTCGATGTGAATGCGCGCGGCGACGCGGTACGCGCGCCCCAGCGCCTCGGACAATGTGGGCGCCCACCCGGTAATGCCGAGCACGCGACCGCCCGCGGTGACCACGCGCCCGTCCACGACCCGCGTGCCGGCGTGGAACACCATCGTGCCCTCCTCGGCCGCGTCGTGGCCGCGAATCTCGACGCCGCTCTGCGCGCTCTCGGGGTAGCCCTTCGACGCGACCACGATCGTCGCGGCCGAGCGCGCCGCGGCTTTCACGCCTTCGGGCAGATTTCCGTTCGCGGCCGACGCCAGCAGGCCGCACACGTCCCCCTCGACGAGCAGCGGCATCAACGACTGTGTTTCGGGGTCGCCAAAGCGCGCGTTGAACTCGAGGACCTTCGGTCCGGCTTCGGTCCACATGATACCCGCATAGAGCGTCCCCGTGAACGGCGTTCCTTCCGCCGCCATGCCGTCGAGTACCGGGCGCACGACTTCGCGTTCGACGCGTGCCAGCGCCACGGCGTCCACCCACGGTACGGGCGCGATCGCCCCCATCCCGCCCGTGTTGGGACCCCGATCGCCGTCGTAAGCGCGCTTGTGGTCCTGCGAGCTGGGCAAGAGGAGCGCGTGTCCGCCCGCGCACACGGCGTGAACCGAGACTTCCTCGCCTTGCAGGAATTCTTCCACCACGACGCGCGAGCCCGCTTCGCCGAAGCGCTGCTCGACCAGCATCGCGTCGATGGCACGCTCGGCTTCATCGACGTCGGCGGCCACCACCACACCCTTGCCGGCCGCGAGCCCGTCCGCCTTCACGACCACGGGCGCGCCGAGCGAGCGCGCGTACGAGCGCGCGCGCGCTGCATCCTCGAACGTCGCGAAGGCGGCGGTGGGGATACCCCGGCGCCGCATGAAGTCCTTCGCGAAGGCCTTGCTGCCCTCCAGGCGCGCGGCCGCCGCGGTGGGCCCGTAGCACGACAGCCCGGAGGCCCGGAACCGGTCGACGATCCCCGCCAGGAGGGGCGCCTCCGGTCCCACCACCGTGAGATCGATGCGCTGCTCGCGCGCAAAGTCGACGAGTGCCGCCACGTCGGTGGCGCCGATGTCGACGTTCTCACCCGCGCCCGCCGTGCCCGCGTTGCCGGGCGCGATCCACATTCGATCGACGCGCGGCGAGCGGCCGATCGCCCACGCGAGCGCGTGCTCGCGCCCGCCCGAACCGACCACCAATACCTTCAAACGAGACTCCCGGGGAAAGGGTGACGGGTGGAACACGCCGACGATACCGAGTGCTTGCGATCGATGTCAAGTTGGCGACGAGAACGCTGCCCGGCGGGTCCTGTCACTCGTCACCCCGCCGCCTGGCGCGGCGGGGGCCCCACGAGCGACACCCGCCGGGTGACGTTCGGAGTAGTGGGAGAAGCCCTCGGTGCTCGCCTCAACGGGTCAGAACGCGGCGGCGATCTTCTCGAGTGCTCTCTTGATGTTGGCTTGTGAGTTCGCGTACGAGAGCCGGATGAAGCCCTCGCCGTTGGAGCCAAAGGCGGTGCCGGCCAGCACGGCGACGCCGGCCTCCTCCATGAGATAGTTCTCCATCTCCTTGGAGTCCTTGCCGGTGCCGGTGATGTTCGGGAAGACGTAGAACGCGCCCGCGGGGCGATGGCAGCGGAATCCTCTGACCTTGTTCAAGCCCTCGACCATCAAGTCGCGGCGCGCGCGGAACTCCTTGACCATCGCGACCACGCTGTCCTGCGGACCGTGCAGCGCTTCCATGCCCGCGATCTGGGTGAAGCTGCACGTGCACGAATTCGAATTGGTCTGGAGCTTGGCGACCTTGAGGGCCATCTCCTTCGGCATGACGCCGTAGCCCAGGCGCCAGCCCGTCATGGCGTAGGTCTTGGAGTGGCCGTCCAAGACGATGGTGCGCTCGCGCATGCCCGGAAACGGGTACGGGCTCACCGGTTCGCCTTCGTACTGGATGCGCGCGTAGATCTCGTCCGAGAGGACGTAGAAGTCGTGTTTGACCGCGAGCTCGGAGAGACGCGCGACCGCCTCGCGGGTCAACACGCCGCCGGTCGGGTTGTGCGGCGAATTGAGAATGAGCAGCTTTGTGCGCTTCGTCACCAACGACGCGAGGTGGTCGGGATCGACCGAGAAGTCGTTCTTCTCCGAGAGCATGAGCGGCACGCGCTTGGCACCGATGTAGTCGATCATGCTCTCGTAGATGGGAAACCCGGGGTTCGGATAAATGACCTCGTCGCCCGCGTCGAGGAGCGCCAG
>DASPGK010000417.1:0-8016 GCA_035620655.1 Candidatus Krumholzibacteriia bacterium | reverse complement strand
CCGCCTCCGTCGGCAGGCGCTTGCCGAGCCAGGTGGCGTACGCGACCGCTTCATCCCAGGTGATGCTGATCACCGGGAATCCGTCCTCGCCGATGCCGTAGTCCCCGTTGAGCCACCGCGGCGGTGCTTCGACCCGGGTCGAATCGAGGAAGACCTTGTACTGCGCGTTGGTGACTTCGTGGACGTCGATGTAGAAGTCGTCCACGAACACGCGCCGCTGCGGGAATTCGTCGAGGTCGGCCTGCTTGAGCACCTCGTCCGACGTGCTACCCATGAGGAATTCACCCGATGGTACGAACACCATTCCGTTGACCTCTGGGACGGGATTGGGCCGGAAGGGCGCTTCGCCGGGGCGCGACGGAACGTCCTGCGCTTGCCCGGCGAGGGCGAGCGCAGCGATCACAACGGCCGGGACGGCGACAAGGACGAAGACAGATCGCATAGTTGGAGCTTTGGGCGACGACCTCCGGCGGGGGAGAGGATGCCGGAGGGCAACTCTACGCCGGGCCGCGGGAGCGAGTAAACGTGAATCCTATTCTGGTGTTATGGAGTCGGATGGGCCCGCAAGACTACTCGCCCGAGCGGGCGGCAAAAAATACGGGCTCCCGTTGCCAGGAGCCCGTGGTCGGACTTCATATGGGTCGAGTTGAATGTGGTGGAAGGCAGCCCGTCTTGCGACAGACTGCCTTCCTCTGGTGGGGACTGAAGAAAGGCGCGTTCTGGGACTCTGGGACTAGGTTCGCGCCGCTTCCTCTTCCTGCTGCTTTGCGGATAAATTCTGGGAAGCCGATACCGGTCGCCTCAACCCATCTATCATCCGAACGGTTGCCGCATGTTCTTCCCGCGGTACCGGCTTCGCAGAGGAATATAGATTCGACCTTGATATTCGTAAAATAGAAAATGTATATTGGTGACATAAGTAAAAGATATGGCATCTATCAATCTGAACCACCTGCACTACTTCTATGAGGTTGCGCGCCACGGGAGCTTCACGCGTGCCGCCCGCGAGCTCTTGGTTTCGCAGTCGGCGTTGAGCGTGCAGATCCGAGCTCTGGAGAACTCGCTGGGCTCGCGCCTGTTCGACCGGCGCAGCGGCGGGGTGGTGCTGACGGACGCCGGGCAGCGCGCGTTCGCGGTGGCCGAGCGCGTGTTCGCCGACGTCGACCAGTTGATCTCCGACTTTCGCCAGAGCGATCGCTTGCTCTCCGGTGCGGTCAGCGTCGGCACCGTCAACAGCATCGGCATCTACGTGCTCCCCGACATCCTCACCGCCTACCGCGCGAAGTATCCCGACGTGCGCATCCACATCGACTTTCGCGAATCGGAGCGCGTCATGGACCAGCTCATGCAAGGCAAGACCGACCTCGCGGTGGTCCCGTGGGAGCGTTCCTATCCGGATCTGAACGCGATGCCGCTGACCCGGCACAAGCTGTTCATCGTGGCGCCCCCCGACCACCCGCTCGCGCGCGCGGAACTGACCAACCCGCGCGACCTCGAAGGGTACCCGTTCGTCGGCTACCACGAGGGCATGCACACGCGTGCCATGATCGATGCGCTCTTCAAGCGTATGTCGGTTACGGTCCAATACGCGGTAGAATCGACCAACGCGGCGACCATCAAACACATGGTCATGGCCGGGATGGGGCTCGGGTTCTTGCCCGAGGCCGCGGTGGCGCCGGAGATCCGGCGCGGGCAACTGGTGCGCCTCGAGATCCCGTCCCTCGTCATGAGCCAGGACGTGACGCTCTACCTGCGCAAGAACCGGACGCTGCCGCGCGCCGCGGTCGGTTTCGTCGAGTTTCTGAAAGAATACTTCAACCCGAAAAAGCGGGGACGGGAGGGAACGCAATGACACTCGAAGGCAAAGTCGCGATCGTCACCGGCGCGTCGTCCGGGATCGGCAAGTCGATCGCGCAGCTCTACGCGCGCGAGGGGGCCGCGGTCGTGTTGTCGGATCTCAACGGCGACAGCGGCGAACGGGTCGCGGCCGAGTTGCGCGACGCCGGCGCCCGGACGATCTTCGTCAAGGCCAACGTGGCCGAGCCGGCGGACAGCGAGCGAACGGTGAAGGCAGCGCTCGAGACGTTCGGGCGCCTGGATTGCGCGTGCAACAACGCGGGTATCGGCGGCGAGCAGAGCCCGACCGCGGACATCTCGCTCGAAGGCTGGCAGAAGGTGATCGGCATCAATCTTTCGGGCGTGTTCTACGGCATGAAGTATCAGATTCCTGCGATGCTCAAGAGCGGAGGCGGTGCGATCGTCAACATCGCGTCGATCCTGGGACAGGTCGGCTTCGCGAACTCGAGCGGCTACGTGGCGGCCAAGCACGGGGTCGTGGGCCTGTCGAAGAATGCGGCGATCGAGTACGCCGCAAAGAACGTCCGCGTGAATTCGGTGGGACCGGGATTCATCCACACGCCTCTGATCGGGGCGCTGGAGAGGGACCGCCACGTGAACGAGATGCTGATCTCGCTCCACCCCATGGGGCGCTTGGGGAATCCCGAGGAAGTCGCCGAGCTGGTGCTGTGGCTGAGCTCGGATAAGTCGTCGTTCGTGACCGGCGGGTACTACGCGGTCGACGGCGGCTACCTGGCGCGTTAGCTACGGGTGTGCGTCGGCGGCATCGATCACGTTCGGCTTCTCGTGCAGCGTGAAGAGGGACAATTCGGGCGAGTTCAACGCTCGCGTCGTTCGCTCCACGGGGGTCAGTTGGGGTATCTCGGGTTGGCCGGTTAGGCCCAACTCTGGAAACCGGCGCGCGGCCGGAAGCACGCTCGACTCCAGCGATCCTACCGACTTGTTGTATGCACCCACTGCTCGGTTGAGCCCGTCCCCGATATCCATGACGTGCTCCGCAAGCACGCGCATACGTTTATGCAGTTCGATCCCCAGGTCGCGAATCTCCTGCGCACTTTCCGCTATCTTCTCTTGCTTCCATCCGTACGCCACCGAGCGCAGGAGCGCGATGAGTGTGGTTGGTGTGGCGATGATGACGTTCTGCGCCGCTCCTTCTTCGATGAGCCCGGGCTCGTGCTCGAGCGCCGCGGAGAAGAAACTTTCGCCCGGGAGGAACATGACGACGAACTCCGGAGTCGAATCGAACTGCTCCGCATACGACTTCGCGCGCAATTTGCCGATGTGGACGCGGATCTGCCGCGCGTGGTCCTTCATGTAGGCGCGCGCGGTCTCGACGTCGGTGGATTCCTGGGCGTTCAAGTAGGCTTCGAGCGGAACCTTCGAATCGACGACGACATTCTTGCCGCCGGGAAGATTGACCACCAAGTCGGGGCGCAATCGGCCTTCCTCGCCTTCGACCGACGGCTGCTCGACAAAATCGCAGTACTCCACCATCCCGGCCAATTCGACCACCTTGCGCAGTTGAACCTCGCCCCAACGACCACGGACGATGGGTGTCCGCAGCGCGTTGGTGAGGTTGCGCGTCTCGGTGTTGAGCGAACTGGTCTCCGTGCGCAGACCCATGAGGTGCTGCGACAACGAGCCGTAGTCTTCGCGTCGTGTCTTCTCGATGGTCTCGATCTGTACGTTGACCTTCTCGAGGGACTCCTTGAGCGGCTTCACGAATTCCTCCACCGATTTCGCGCGCTGCTCGAGGTCGTTCTTGGCGCCGGCCTGGTATTTCTCCAGCGTGGCCTTCGCGAGCTCGAGGAAAGACTCGTTGCTGCTCTTGAGCGCGTCGGCCGAGAGGGCCTTGAACGCGTTGGACAGGCGCGTCTCGGAGGCGCGCTCCTGCTCGAGCGTCGACTCGAGCCGCGCGACCTGGACCTTCAAGTCGACGACGGCCTCGTCGCGCGCCGCGAGGGCACGATCCTTTCCCTCGTTCTGCGCGCGCAGCGCGGCCGCCCGCGAGCGGGCAATCAGCCAGGCGGCCGAGAATCCCACGACGACCCCGAGGGCGAGCGCGACGGTGATCCCGGTGCTCATCGAATTCCTTTCATGACCGCCAGTGTAGGGAGGGCGGCCCCATTCGTCATTAGTATTTAACGACGGACGTACCCGCGCGCGGAAAGAAAAAAACGAGAATTGACAGGGCCCTCGCGAACGCGCTAAATTGTTCGCTACGAAAACGTTCCACGGACCGTTAACCCTCCCCTTGTAGACTCCAGCGGTGTCCATGCTCTTGCCACGTCGTGCCCTGCGCAGCGCCACACTCGCCGCGGTCGCCCTGGTCCTGTCCGTCGTCACCGGCACCGACGCGGCCGTCGACCCGGGGCTCGAGTGGAAGACCATCTCCACCGAGCACTTCGACGTCCATTTCCACGCCGGCGCGGAGTGGACCGGCGCCGAGGCGGCCCGCATCGCCGAGGAGGTCTACGGGCCGATCACGGGCCTCTACGGGTACCAGCCCAAGCGCTGCCACATCGTGATCCTCGACACCGAGGACTACGCCAACGGCGCCGCCTACTTCTACGACAACAAGATCGAAATCTGGGCCACGAACCTGGAGTTCCACCTGCGCGGCACCACGCCGTGGCTGCGCAACGTGATCACGCACGAGTTCACACACATCGTCTCGATCCAGGCCGCGATGAAGATGCCCCTGCGCATCCCCGCGATCTACTTCCAGGCCGTCGACTTCGAAAGCGAAAAACGCCCCGACGTCATCACCGGCTACCCGGATTTGATCGTCTCGTATCCCATCACGGGCACGGTGGTGCCGGCGTGGTGGGCGGAAGGTGTCGCGCAGTACCAGTCGCCGAGCAAGCAGACCGACTGCTGGGACACGCACCGCGACATGATCCTGCGCGCCGCGGTGGTCGAGGACCGCATGCTCTCCTACGACGAAATGGGGTTCCTCGGGCACCGGAGCCTGGGCAACGAGCAGGTGTACGACCACGGCTACGGGCTCGTGCGCTACATCGCGGCCACCCACGGGCCCGAGAGCATCGCCATGACCAGCGAATACCTCGGCCATTGGAACCGTCTCACCATCGACGGCGCGCTCGAGAAAGCGACGGGCCAGAGCGGCGACGAGCTCTACAAGGGTTGGAAAGCCTACATGCGCGACCGCTACGATCGCATGCTGGCCGACGTGCGCGCGAATCCGCGCGAAGGAACGATCCTCTCCGACCAGGGTTTCATGACCCTCGACCCGTCGTTCGGACCGGACGGGAAACGCGTCGCCGTGCTTTCGAACAAGGGAAGCGACTTCGCATCCACCTCGCTCTACCTGGTCGATCGCGACGGCAAGAACTTCGACCGTGTCGAAGGCGGTGTGTCGTCGCGCGCGGTGTTTTCTCCCGACGGCGCGTTACTCCTGTACGCGAAGCACACGCGCGCGGACGTGTACGGCGCGCGCTTGAGCGATCTGTACACCTACGCGCTCGCGACCAAGAAAGAGAAGCGTCTCACCCACAAGCTGCGCGCCTCGGAGCCGCAGTGGTCGCCGGACGGGCGCTCCATCGTGTGCGTGCTCAACCAGGATGGCACGCACCGTTTGGTGGTCCTGAACGCGGACGGAACCGGCCTGCGCGAGATTCGGGCCGGCGTTAGCGGCGTCCAGCTCTATTCGCCCCAGTACTCGCCCGATGGGAGCCGCATCCTGTTCGGCATCTTCGAGCGCGGGACGCGCGACGTGGCCTCGGTCGCCCCCGACGGCAACGACTTCCGCTACGAGCTGCGCACGCCCAACGACGAACGCGACGCGCGCTGGACGCCGGACGGCGCCGGCATCGTGTTCGCCTCCGACCGCACCGGTATTTTCAACATCTACGCAACGAACACGGAGACCGGCGAAGTGGCGCAGCTGACCAACGTCGTGGGCGGCGCATTCATGCCTGACCTCGCGCGCGATGGGACCCTGGCGTATTCGCAATACACCGCGAAGGGCTACCGCGCGATGACGATCGCTTCGGATGCGGGCACGGTGGCGACACTCACGCGCGACGCGTACGCGACGCGAGCGGCCGGACCGTTCGACGAATGCACCGACCTCAAGCTGGGCGGCGGGTTTGGCGTCGGCGACGCGTTCGGGATCGAGCGCGTGGAGACGTCGATCGCGCCGGGCATCGAGGGCGGCACCGCCCCGACCGAGACGTCGACGGGCACCGCGCAGGAGGGAAGCACGTCGCTGGTGCCGCGCGCGGGCGGGAGCGGCGAGGCGCCCAGCGAGCCCACGGTGGGCGTGCAAGCGCCCGCGTTGGAGCCGGTGCCGTACAAGTGGGATTACACCGGCTTCCAGTTTTTCCCGCGCTTCCTGATTTGGGACGGGACGCCGCGCCTCGGTCTCTTTGTCGCGAGCAACGAGATCCTCGACCGCCAGAGCCTCTTCTTCGGCGGTTCCTACGGAACCGACGGCGAGTTCGACTTGATCTTCGACTTCGAGCTGCGCCGGCTGTTTCCCGTGATCTTCATGGAGTACTACAAGGTGCGGCAAAAGTACGAAGATCAGTTTCCGCTGGAGGAGTTCGATCGCTACTACTACGTTGACTATCGCTACGACGTGTGGTCGGCGGACTTGGGGCTTCGCTTCGAGTTCGAGGATCCCTACAGCCTGACGCAGCGCAACGACATCCAGGTGTGGTGGAACCATTCCGAGTACAACATCTTCCTCGAGCCCGAGTACACCCCGCTCAACGACCCGACCGCGCCGCGGTTGCCGGAGCAGCCGGTGGGCTGGAAGTACTTCGTCGGAAACGACGCGAGGGCGCGCTGGTATTACAAGTCGATCACACGTGCCATCGACAGCGACATCAACCCGCGCGGTGGCCGGGAGTTCACAGTCGAAGTGATGTACGCGATGGACGAGCTCTTCACCAGCGGCGAGTTCGAGTACGGCGTCAATCCCGACTTCGACAAGAACGATTTCGGACAGTACACGATCGATTGGCGCGAGTACTTGGCGCTGCCGTTCGGACGCCACACACTCCAGTTGCGCGCGTTCGGGTCCGTCATCGACCGGAACGTCGACGACTTTTTTTGGGTTTACATGGGCGGCATGGACCGCCTGCGCGGCTACACCTACTACGCGATCGGTGGGCGCAAGGGTGCGCTCGCCAGCGCCACCTATCGATTCCCAATCTGGCGGCGCATCAACAAACAAGCGTCTTGGCTGACCTTCAAGGACATCTACGGCGGCATCTTCTACGAAGTGGCGAGCGCGTGGAACAGCGGCAACTTGCCGTCGGACGATCCCACGCTGGAGAAGGACTACTACTCCAACGTCGGCGTCGAGTTGCGCTTGAACATGGGTTCGTTCTATTCGTATCCGACCACGGTCAACGTGGCGGGCGCATACGCCCTCGAGGAAGCGCGCTACGTCAATCCGGTGTTCGACGTGCCCGTGGTCGAGTACGACCCACAGTGGCGCGTCTATCTCAATCTCGGATTCGGATTCTAGCTCACAAGGAAACGGCCCGCCGCGGTGCACGATCGCTGCGGGCCGTCTTCGATGGGTACGATCGCGCCCGCTACGAGGCCGGCGTCGACTTCTTCTTGAAGAAGCTCCCGATCAAGGGGAGCAGAATGCCGCCGATCGCGGACACACCGATGTTGCCGCCCATGGATCCGCCGAGCGCGCCGGCGCCGAGTTGACCAGCCGCGAGACCGCCGAGCGCTCCCAGAACCGTGTTCAACATCGGGCCCATGCTGCGGTTCTTCATGAGCGCGCCGAAGAGATTGCCGCCCACGCCGCCGCTCAGTAGGCTGATTAAGAGTTCCATGAGTCCTCCTTAAGAGAGGGCATTCGAACGTTGAGGCCGTTGCCTGAGCGACGGTGTCGATTGCGTTGGGCCGAGCCATAGTGTCGGAGGGCCCGCACCGACTGGCAAGCAAATTGTTCAGGTTGTGGCCGCGAGAGTGTCCCTGGCACGGGATGTGCCGGGGATGAGACATGGGACCGGGATTGACGGGATGGGTGCCTCCACATTGTCCCAACGCCAACTGCACATACTTCAACACGTTGTCGCCCGCGTGGCCGTTCAAGCGCAAGGGCTTCTTCCTGCGTCAACGCTCCCCGCATCGTATCCAGCGGTTTACATGCTTGGGGTGTCATCGTCA